>CAZYQJ010000006.1:0-8045 GCA_964649925.1 uncultured Litorilinea sp. | reverse complement strand
GCGGCCCCACACCCCGGCGATGCTAAAGTTGTAGCCCATCACCGGGATCCCCAAGCGGCCCAGGTCACGGATGATGCGCTTGAGGTGTTCCATCTGCTGGTCGCGGCGCGGCCCGTCGAGCAGCACGTCGTACCAGTGGACGGGCGCAAAGTTCTCCAGCGCGGCCAGTTCCATCCCTTCGGCGTTGACCATCGCCTTGAGGTCGGCCAGCCCCTCGCTCGTCCAGATCGGGTCGTCGTCGGAGAGGCCGAAGCCTGTATCTCCCCCGGCGGTAAGGATCTTCTGCCCTTCCTGGGTAAAGCGGCCAGGGATATGGGCGACGATATGCGTCGCGCCTGCCTGTTTGGCAAAGCGGACATTGGCGGGCGTGAGGATGTCGCGATAAAGGCCAAGGCCAAGTTTCATGGCGGTTGCTCCTGGGTATTGTGTGAGTGGGTAGGACGCTGCGCCTATCGTATCATACGCGCTGCGATCACACGCATCCTATCGCTTTTGTGTTGTCTGTGCCACTGTTATAATGCTCGTTCTATGGCCCGCTGCGCTGCAGATCGGGCCGGGATAAGTCCCCCAATAGTTGAGGAGGATGCTGCAATGGCAGAAGCGACAGTCGAAGTAAAGCACTTGACCATGCAGGAGTTGGAGGCAGGGCTGGATCAGATCCGCCAGTCACCCAAGGATGAAGGGGTATTGGATCTCATCGTGCGGCGGCCCCAACCCGGCCAGCGTGAAACCCTGGATGAAGGCATCCTCGATCTCCAGGAGGGGCTGGTGGGCGACTGCTGGCGAAGCCGGGGCAGTTCGCGCACACCGGACGGGGCTGCGATCCTGGACGCCCAGGTGACGGTGATGAATTCGCGCGTGGTTGCGCTGGTGGCGCAGCACAGCGAGCGATGGCCCCTGGCGGGCGATCAACTCTATATTGATCTGGATCTGAGTGCCGAGAATCTGCCGCCCGGCACGCGCATCGAGATTGGCTCGGCAGTGCTGGAAGTGAGCGCGCTGCCGCACACCGGCTGCCAGCAGTTTGTGGCGCGGTTTGGGCTGGACGCGATGAAGTTTGTCAATTCGGCTGTGGGGAAGGAGCTACACCTGCGCGGCATCAATACGAAGGTGGTGCAGCCCGGTGTGATCCGCCGCGGCGATAGGGCAAGAAAGCTCTGACACACAGAATTTCTATCCCTTTTTGTCCCCCTAAATGTATCGTTGACTATTGAAATCTGCCGCAGAGCGTACTATACTGGGCCATAATCGGTCTTCGGCAGCGGAGGCATTCCCCGTGATGCGGCTGACGAACCTCGTCGGTGACACAAGGCCAACAGGAGTAACAACCCGTCCCATTGGGCACAGTTAGTAGGGAGGATCGAATCAAGACAGAAGCAGAAGTCACAACTGAAGAAAGGTAGAGGGCATCCTTCGCACGATATAAGGATGCCCTCTACCTTTCTTGGCCTTGTCCACAGGGCGGCCAGGGTCACTGGTTCTTATAGACGCTTTCTGTCACCTGGCGCGCGGCTTCTTCCTTGGCCTTGAGCCAGCCGTTTTCCACCATCGTCGTGCGGATCAATTCGCACACTTCCTCGGGCGAATCACTCACGGTCAGCAAGTCGAGGTCGGCGGGCGAGATCTTACCATCCGCCAACTGGGTGTCACGCATCCAGTTGATCAGCCCTCCCCAGTAGTCCGAACTAAAGAGGACAACCGGGAAACTACGCACTTTGCCTGTCTGAATCAGCGTCAACGCCTCAAAGAGTTCGTCAAGCGTACCAAAGCCGCCGGGAAAGATCACAAAGGCCTTGGCATATTTGACGAACATGACCTTACGCACAAAGAAGTAGTGAAAGTTGACCCCTATCTCCACATAGCGGTTCATCCCCTGCTCGAAGGGAAGTTCGATCCCCATCCCGACCGAGACCCCGCCTCCCTCTTGTGCACCGCGGTTGGCTGCTTCCATGATGCCCGGCCCGCCGCCGGTGATGACCGCCAGCCCTGCCTCGGCCAGCAGCCGCGCCGTCTGGCGCGCCGCCGCATAGTAGGGATGGTCCGGCTTGGTGCGCGCCGACCCAAAGAGCGTCACCGCGGGGCCAAGGTCGGCCAGCGCTTCAAACCCCTCCACGAATTCACCGCTGATCCGCAGCACGCGCCACGGGTCAGTATCGGTAAAGGAGGTGGGGGCAGCCGTGGTTTTTTCCAACAGCTTTTCATCCTGCGTTGGCCTGCGCATCCGTGCTGCACGGCTCATCACCGGATCATGCTGGGACCGATCAACTTCGTTTTCGCTCAAAAAAACCTCCCAATTTCCCCACTTACACGCCGGGTACATCCACCCAGCGACGTTCTGCCGCGGCTTGCAGAATAGCATCCGAAACTGCTTGAGCGCGCATCCCGTGATAGAACGATGGGACGGCATCGCGGCCCTCGCGAATGGCACTGATAAATTCCCACGCCTGGTCATAGCGGAAGGTGCGCACCGGGTCGCCTTCATGCGGGTTGCGCGGGGAACCAGGCCGCGTCAAAAACGCCTCCGGCACAGCCACGGATCGATAGGGTTTCTGCCGCTCGCCAAAGAGGATTTCATGCGGCGTATGCAGCCGGTAGACGGCAGACGCCTTGGTCCCGTTGAACTCGGCTAGGTCGTGGTCCCCTTCAGGGCCATAGCCCTTGGTTAACTTGCCCATCTCAAAGACGCCGGTCGCGCCGCTTTCAAACTCAGCGATCCACGCGACCCAGTCTTCCACATCCTGGCGCGGCACCGTCTGCCCGTCGGCGGTCAGCGTGCGTTCCTCCCACTGCTTCGCCGCAGCGCAAACTGACACAATCGGCCCCATGAGGTCTTGGGCGAAGTCCACACGATGAATCCCCATATCGCCCAACTCTCCCGACCCGGCCAGGGCCTTGTACTGCCGCCACCCGATGGCGACCGGCCCCCAGTCCTGAAGCCGCTGGAAGCGCGCATGGCGAATGTCGCCCAACTGCCCATCGCGCACGAGATGGCGGATATAGTTCATGCCCGGCACAAAGCGATAGGTGAAGGCCACCATATGCACGCGGCCCGATGCCTTGGCCGCCTCATAGAGTTCCACCGTTTCGGCATAGTTCATGCCCAGCGGTTTTTCGCACAGCACATGACACCCGGCCTCCAACGCCTGCAAGATCAGCGGGCGGTGCGTCACGTTGGGCGTGGCGATCACCACGGCATCCGGCTGCACCTCGCGCAGAAACGCGGCGCTGTCCGTATAGAGGGCGTCAATCTCCCATTCACGCTGGCGCTGCGCCAGCAGGTCGTCCTGGGGATCGCAGATCCCGGCGATCTCCACACCTGGGATCCGGGCGAACCCTGGGTAATGCACAAGGGCGCAGACCGCGCCCACGCCGATCAAGCCTACACGCACATCACTGGTGCTCATGGTTGTTTCGCTTTCCATCCTTGACGACAGGTTGATGAGTTGGCTGGCGCTGCGCGTCGCGGGCTTGACGCCGCTACGCCAGGGAGTATGATAGAAGGTGAGTAGGCGATCTGATCCTTGCCCCACTTTGAAGCACGTCGTGGAAAGGAGTTCCCCATGGACATTCCCTTTGAAGTCGGTGGGACCTACAGCAATCGCCGTGGCCCCTATACAGTTGTAGAACTGACCCCGCCTACTATGCTGATCCGCTATCGAGATGGACATGAGTTGCGAACCCTGATTGCCGACCAGGCGCGCATCTGGGAAAACATCCAGATCGAAGCGGACGACCCGCTGGCTGTCGACGACGATATTACCGATGCCCCTCGCCGCCGGAGAACGATCCCCGCGTTTCGGTCCGCGCCGGGCAGACCGAAACCAGCATCTGAGTTTGACGGGCTAGTCGAGAATGATTTCAGCGACACGCCTACAGGCACCTATTGGCGTCGCCGCAGCAGCCTGGGCGGGCTGCTCGCCAGCCATCTATCGGCGCGCAGCGGGCGCGCCTTTGAATCGCACGCTGTGTCGCGCCGGTGTGACGTCTATGTCTATGAGCCGCACCGCTTCAACACGGAGACCCCGGTACGTGAGGCGAAATTCCGCTTTGCCGTGAACCCAAGCGGTGTCCTCCATGGATTCTACATCGAAAAAAGTGATAAAGCCATGGACGGCACTTGGGATTGGACGCGCTTCACCGCCGCGCTCACGCGTGACCCTACCCTCTGCACACGTATGGCTGTCCTGCTCAACGAATACGCTCTCTGTTGGCAGTTGGACGTGGATTCGCCCAGCCAGCCGCCGCTGACCACGGTTCAAGTGACGGCTGCGCCGGATGGACGGGCGCAGTGGCGTTCGGATCGCGACTCAACTGCGGACTCACCCGAAACGATCTCCTGGTCAGAATTTTCGACCCGTCTGCACACCCTACCCGCCGATGGCTGGTGCAACTTGATGGTCTGCCAAAGCCTGCCGCGCGAACGGGCGATCCAGCTGCGTGCGGGCATCGCCGACCATGTGACCAAAATCTGGCACGCGCTGCTGCCGCTCTACCTGGCGAGCGTGCAGACCGCGCCTGCCTAGATCGTTGGCCTGCTAGCACCGGAAAATTGCTTCGGGTCGCTATTATACCCTAACCCCCTCCCGCTCTGTGCATCCCGGCGTGAGACAGTTGATCGCGCCTTTGTTCCGGGACAATTTCACGCGCCTCAAACTGGTTAGAACGGGCAAGGACGGGTAGACTAGGAGCGATTTGCAGACGGAGATTTCGCTCTTTTGTGGATAGGTACGTTGATGAATCGCACTGCCGAACCTGTGTCCCCGACCACCCTGCCGCTGCCCCAGGACAGCCCCAGACGCCGCTGGCAGGCATTGGCCCACGCCTATGGCATGGACGCGCTGATCGGACTGGTGTTGATCGGCATCGCCTGGGCCATTGCGCGCCAGTATGCCCAGCCCAGCCTCTTTATCTGGGGCGACCACCCCGGCCAGTTTATGCGGATGTGGTATCCGCTGGTGGAGTCGCTGCCGCGCCGCGGGCTGGTGGTAGACTGGAACCCCACCTGGTACGCAGGGTATCCCGAATTGCAGTTTTACCCGCCAGGCAGCGTAATGCTGGGTCTCCTCCTGAACCTGATCACCCTAGGCCAGTTGACGCCTGAACAGGTGTATAATCTGGTGCCTGCGCTGGCTTTTGTGCTGCCGTTGTTCACCTGTTTTATATTCTTGCGCGAGACGCTGGCCCCATTGGGACGATGTCAGAGCCGGGTGGCCGGGCTGGCTGCCGGGCTGTTGTCCGTCTGTTTTGCGCCCATGTGGGGCGGGATCGACGGCGTGGTGATCGGGCTGATGGGCGAACGGCTGGCGTTTGGGCTGGCCCCGTTGGGGCTGCTGGTGGGGTGGCGGGTGGTCGAGCGGCCTGGCCCTGGGCGGCTGGCCTGGGCCGCGGTCGTGCTGGCCGTGCTGCTGCTGCTCCACCCCTTCCACGCGCCGGGCGTGGTGCTGGCCGTGGCTGCCTATGCGCTGATCCGCAGCCAGATGCGATCGGCGCACCCGCGCGTTTCCGTATCGGCGCTGATCCTGTGGCTGGGCGGATGGCTGCTGCTGTCGATAGGGCTGATCGCCTGGTGGGTGGCGCCGCTGTTGGTGTGCTACACCCCCTATGCGGCCAGCCTGGTACGTGCCCGGCCCGACCAAGTGTTGAGTTGGTTTGATGCGGCGACCGTGCCCGAGTTGTGGCTGGCCGGGCTGGCGGCGCTGCTGCTCTTGCTGCATGACCACGCCCGTGTGCGCGGCACAGTCAGCGCGCTCCTGGCGTTGATCCCGCTGATCCTGGGCGGCATTGTCTTGAATGACCGTGTGCTGCTGGGGATGTTGGGCTGGTCGGTGCTGGACCCGATCCGGTTTATTGCGGAGTATTACCTGGCGTTGATCTTGCTGGCAGGCTGCGCCGTGGGGGCTGTGGCCGCTCGATCCCTCTGGCGCATCGTCCCGGCAGGGTTGGCCGCGCTGCTGCTGGTGGCTGTATCTTTGACCCCCATCCTGCCGCGGCTGTGGCGCAACCTGCAAGACCATGCCACGGTCCCAGAGCCTTATCGGCTGGAAACGCTGCTGCAAATGCCTGTCTTTGACGGGTATTGGGACGCGCTGCGCCAGGATGCCGCCACAGGCCGCGTCTTGTTCCTGGCGAACTATCTCCGGCTGTCGCTGCCGGATGGGACTGTCCTGCCCACATCGCTGCAAAGCCTCACCCCCTACCTGACAGGGCGTGAAATCGTCGGCGGCACGTTCTCGCACTGGTCGCCGGTGGCGCGCTGGTTGTGGGTGGGCGACCCCTGGGCGGAGGCGCTCCCGGCCCAGATGGAAGCCGAGGACGACCGGCGGCTCTTTGGCATCCCCTGGGAAGCGATGGATGACGCCGACCTGGCCGAACGGCTGCGCGGCCTGCATGTCACGACCGTCGTCGCCGGGCCAGCGAACCCACAAGCGCGCGCTGTGCTGGACGCATCCCCGCGCTTTGTGCGCGCCTGGGATAATGGGTCCTTTACCATTTATCATCTGGCCGAACCGTCAAATGGGTGGGTCGAGGCGACGGGGGCCGCAGTGCGCCTGGTTGAACGCACGCCGCGGCGCTGGGTGGTCGCCGTGGACGAGCAGACTCCCGGCGCGACGGTCACGCTCAAGATGGGCCATTACCCGCTCTGGCGTGCGCGCGCCGCCGGTCAGACGCTGCCGGTCGCGCCGACGGCGCAGGGCTTACAGCAGATCACCCTGCCCCCCGGTGCGCCCTACACGCTGGAAATCGTCTACCAGGAAGGGTGGCTGGAATGGGTAAGCGGCGCAGTCTCCATCGGCTGTGTGGTGCTGGCCGCGCTGTTGATCTGGTCGCCCGGTCGTTGGGGATTCAAGCCATCACGATCTGCCCAGCGTCTTTAGCGCGGGGCGCAACCGCAACATCCCTTAAAAGGGGTAAGGTGACGGCCACCGCGGACGTGCCGGTCATCTGCGCAGCAATCCATTCGTAGGTGCATTTGGGGCATCGCTAGTCACGCTTAGAGAGGAACATGTATGCAGCGGTGGATCAAGCTGGAAGAGGTGGGGCTGACTGCGATAGCGGTCTGGCTGTTTCTGCAATTGGATTTGGCGTGGTGGTGGTTGGTGGTGCTCCTTTTCGCCCCTGACCTGAGCATGATCGGCTATCTGGCCGGTCCACGTGTGGGCGCGGCGCTCTATAACCTGGTTCACCATCGCGGCCTTGCGGTTGCGCTGTTCTTGATCGGCGTTGGGCTGGGCAGCCAATGGGTGCAGGGGGCCGGGTTGATCCTCCTGGCGCACAGCAGTTTGGATCGCGTCTTTGGCTATGGGTTGAAGTATGCGGATGCCTTCCAGCATACACACCTGGGCTGGATTGGACAGAGGCAGCCCGACAACTCGGCAGCATCAGAGACCGGATAGGCGGATCGCCCAGCAGATGCACGGCGACTGTATCTTCTTTTGTATCTGAACCGGCTGCACCAGTAGATGTTCCTCCTAGGGTGTGCAAGGTAGGCTGGGGCCAGGCAGGTCACTAAGGAGCATCCCATGTCTGCGCAACGCCAAACGCCTGAACCACCTCAGCCGCCGCCCATTGAACGGCGCATCCAAATTTCGAAACTACAGAAGATCGGCATCCCCCTTTTATTGCTTCTGCCGTTATTGGCCTTGTTTCGCGTCTTTGGAGAGACTTCGGCCACAGCGCACGCGGCCAACGATGTGCTGGCGTTGCAGGTAGAATACCCCACCCGCTATCGCTACAAGATGATCTCCCCGCTGATCGTCGAGGTGACCCACCTGGCAGAGACCGACCCGGTCACCGTGACAGTCGAATTCAGCCGCCCCTACATGGATCGTTTCTCCAACGTGACATTTCTGCCCGATGTCGAGGCGATCACCCCCGATAGTTACCGGGTGGAACTGCCCGATATGGCCGCGGGGGAGGCGCGCACTATCGCGGTGGAGATAGAAGCCAGGCAGTATTGGCAGCACAGCGGGGAGGTGACTGCCTCGCTGGAGGGAGAGCCGCCCGTAAGCATCCCGCTGCAAACGTGGGTATTTCCATAACAGGCC
>CAZYQJ010000005.1:0-24860 GCA_964649925.1 uncultured Litorilinea sp. | reverse complement strand
TCCTCGATCTTGCGGCGCAGGTTTTTGATGTGGGCATCGATGCTGCGCTCGAACCCGGCCTCTGCGCTGCCGTGCACTCGCTGGATCAACTGGCTGCGGCTAAAGGTCTGTCCGGGATGCTGGGCCAGCGTCACCAGCAGCGCAAACTCGATGCGCGTCAGTTTAACCGGTTCTCCATTCCGTGTCACGCGGTGGCCGTTGACGTCGATCTCCAACTCGCCTGCCTGGATCAGACCGGTCGTCTGGACTTCGCCCTGGGTACGGCGCAGGACGGCGCGTACGCGCGCCACCAGTTCGCGCGGGGAGAACGGCTTGACAATATAGTCATCCGCGCCCACCTCCAGCCCGATCAGCCGGTCGGCCTCCTCGACGCGCGCCGTTAACATGATGATCGGGACGGACCCGGATGGGCCTGGCGTGCGGCGCAAGGCGCGGCAGACATCCAGCCCATCCATCCCTGGCAGATTGAGGTCCAGCACGATCAGATCAGGCTTTTCTTGGCGGGCCGCGGCCAGCGCCGATGGCCCATCATAGACAGGCAGCACACGGAAACCGGCACGTTCCAGATAGTCACGCGCCAGCCGCATGATCTTTGGCTCGTCGTCGACAACCAAGATGAGTTCATTCATGGCTTTGTTTCCTTCATGCCACATTATAGCCGCGGCCCGCGCAGATTGCAGCCCCTAGAGTACCGGTTTGGCGACCATCGCCCAGACGATGGAAAAGAGCAGCGCCAGGTTGGCCGCGCTCAGGATCACCAGCCGCCGCTGGAGTGATGTCAGCGTCGGGGCAGGCGCGTCCCCTGCCGTCGCCAGTTGGTACAACTGCTCCGTCGTGCGGCGGATCACGCTCCCGCCCAGGGCTATCGAGAGGACGATCCCGCCCAGCCCCCAGACGATCCAGAGCGTCGAAAAGGGGATGCGCGCATTCGCAACCATCACCACCCCGGCAATCAATGTCAGCAGCGCGGATGGCCCCAGGAAGATACCCAAGGCCTTGTTCGCCCGCAGCACAGACTGTAGATCATCCTTATCCTGTGCGTTCAACAGCCGCAGGTTGAGTACAGCCAGCGTAGACGCTCCGCCCAACCAGACGATCACTGCAGTGACGTGCAAGAATTTGAACAAGGTATAGATCGAAAACATCGGTTTCTCCATCCTGTGTGCAAAACGAGTGGGCGGGCCGGGATGCTGCACCGGCCCGCCCTGCCCCACTAGACTAGGCTAGACATGCGTCCAGACGGTCGGTTGTGACCCGCCAGGCGTTTCCTCCGCCGGTGGCGTAGGCGGTTGGGGCGTATCACCCTGCTGCGGTCCCTCCCCATGCGGGCCGCGGTTGTGGTAATGGTGATGCCAGGGGCCGCGCCCTTCACCGTGTCTGCGCCAGCAGGCGAACCCCAGCAGTTTGAAGAACAGCCCAATCAGCAAGAAGAAGGCAAAGAAGCGGAAGATGCCCCCCACGAAGCCGAACGGGTGGAACCCGTGCCCGCCCCGGTAGACCAGATAGGGCGTGAGCGAGTCGCCGCCGCTGACGCTGCCGGTCAGCAACCCCATCGTGTAGCCCTGCGACCAGCCCGCGCTGTGGGCGGCTGCGCCTAGCCCGAACAACAGCACAAAGGCCAATCCAACCCAAGCCCAGCGCGGTATTTGCGATGTAGACATTCAAATCTCCTTTCGACATGCAAGTTTTACAACGTGCAGGGGCAGCGCGCCCCGATTCGCCGGACGTGCCCGCCAGGGTCATCTCGCCCCGGCGTCACACGCTTTTAGTGTGGGGCGAAGTTGTGAAAAAAATGTGAATGCGTTGGGCAGGGGTTGTGAACTTTGTGAAGAGGGGACGGTCTACAAACCTATGATTTGCGCCTGCGTGCGGCGGACGCGAACGCGTAGGCTTCTTCCAGCCAGGCGCGCACCTCGTCGTCCAGCTCTGCCTCGTCTTGGATGATGACGTGGTGCATCCATCTCCCTGGATAAGGCTCCACCGATTCGGCGATGCGCGGGTGGTCGACACGCCGGGCCAGGGAGAAACTGAGGACGATGCTGTCGTGCGGGCGTTTGTTACTCCATAACTGGGGCAGCCACACCCAGGCAAATTGCCGGTTGGTGCGGAAGGAGACCTGCGTCTTGGTGACGCCGATCTCGACCGGGCCAATGGCCTCGATTTCACGTTGGGCCGCCTGGTACAGCCGCCACGATACGGGCCTGTCAAAGAAAAGCTGTGTCAGGCGCGATTCATGTTCAGGTTGCGTCATGGTTCTAGATTGTACGCCACGCCCACGTCTGCGGCGGCGCGGCGCAGGTCGGCCAGGGTCACCTCGTTGAGCGGGATGCCGTGGGCAGCATAGCCAGCGGCACGCGCTGCCTCCAACTCACCCGGCGTATAGGTGCGGTCAAAGCCGGGCGCGGGACGGCAGGCGTGGATCTGGCGGATGGCCCCGTCGACGCGCGCCTTGAAGCGCGCCGCGTCCTCGAAGGCAGCGACCTGGATGGCGGCGACAAAGTGACCGTCCTTGCCCGGCTGCGGCCCATCTACCATATTGCCCAGTTCGGTCCCGTAGGCCGCGCCGGAAAGCATGGAAGAGAGGATGCCCATGATCAGCGCCAGCCCCGTCCCCTTAAAGCCGCCAATTGGCATCAACAGCCCGTCGATGGCCGCGGCCGGGTCGGTGGTCGGGCGGCCCGTCGCGTCCAGCGCCCAGCCTTCGGGCAGCGGGATCCCCTTCTGGTGGTGGATGCGGATCTTGCCGTGGGAGGAACCGCTGAACGCGGCGTCATAGACGATGGGCTGTTCCTCGCCCGCGGGGATTGCCACCCCCAGGGGGTTGATCCCCAGGATCTTTTCCGCACCGCCCCAGGGGGCCATGGTGGGCAAGGCGTTGGTGATGGCGATGCCGATCATGTCATGCGGCAGGGCCTGGACGGCAAAGTAGGCCATCGCGCCGCAGTGGTTGCTGCCGCGGATGGCAGCGGCGGCGATGCCGTGTTCCTGGGCGCGGGCGATCACCGTTTGCATGGCGAAGTGCGCGCCGATCTGCCCCATACTGTTGCCCCCGTCCACCAGCAGACAGCCGCCCACTGCGCGCACGATCTGCGGTTCGCCGCGCGGGTCGACACCCCCGCGTGTGAGTTTGACGACATACTCCGGCACACGCAGCACACCGTGCGAATGGATGCCGCGCAGGTCGGCAAAGACCAGCGAATCGGCCAGCCGGTGGGCGTGATCATCGGGCATGCCGCACGCTGCAAAGATGGCCTGCACCATCGTCTGCAGGGCATGGGCGTCTACTCGCGTTTCGTCGCTCATCATGGCCTCCAACCGCTACACCTCCCCGCGTAGATAGGCTTGGCGGCGATCCTCGGGAAACTTTTCAATCGCATAGCGCAGCATGGTGCGCGGCATGTGGCGGTAGTGCGCCTGGAGAAATGTCTCCTCGGCGGCGAGGTCACGGTTGCCCACCTCGCGCAGCATCCAGCCCACGGCCTTGTGGATCAGGTCGTGGGGGTCATCACGCAGCCGCGCCGCCAGGTCGAGCGTTGCCTCAAAGTCCCCCTGTTTGATGGCGTGGAAGGTCGCCATGATGGCGATGCGCCGCTCCCACAGCGAAGGCGACTCGGCCAGGGGGGTCAGGGTGGGCAGCAGGTCGGGGTAGAGGTATGCGCCGACAATATGCTCGGCGGAACTGTCCACCAAGTCCCAGTTGTTGATGTAGGCCGTATGCGCCAGATAGAGGCGATAGACGGCGGCGCGCTGATCCGCATCGCCCCGGCGAAACTGCTCGACGAGGATTAGCAGCGCCAGCAACCGGTCTTCGTGATAGCGCGAGGTCAGCAGTTGCGTCACGCTCGGCAGGTCTAGCGTGCGGTGCTGTTTCGCCAGGCGGCGCAGGGCAGGCACGCGAATCCCGCGGAAACAGTCTCCCTCGCCATAGCCGCCGGGGCCGGTCTTAAAGAACCAGGCGAGATTGGCCGCGTCCGTGGGATTCGCCAGGGTGTCGAGCGTCTGTTGCAACTCTGCCAGCGCCATGCGACGGTCAGCCGAGTTGGAGTTCTTTGAAGGATCGCACCTGTCCGGTGATGGCGCGCTCGGTGGGCAGGCGTTCGATGCTCGACGCGCCAAAGAAACCGGCGATGCCCGGCATCCGCTTCAACGCCTCGCCCACGTTTTCCGGCTCGTCAAACGGCCCGCCATGACAGATCACCAAGATGTCGGGGTTAACGCTGCGCCCGGCTTCAGCCATCGCCAGCACGCGTTCGATGGCTTCGTCCAGGGTAAAGGCTACGCCCGCGCCGATGCTTCCCGACGTGGTCAGCCCCACATGCGCCACCAACTGGTCGGCCCCGGCGCGCGCCATGGCTGCGGCCTGGTCGGGGTCAAAGACATAAGGCGACGTGAACATATCCAACTCATGCGCCAGCCGGATCATCTCGATCTCTTTGTCATAGCCCATGCCGGTCGCTTCGAGATTCTTGCGGAAGTCGCCGTCGATCAACCCCACTGTGGGGAAGTTCTGCACGCCGGAGAACCCGATCTCCTTGAGTTGCTTGAGAAAGACGGGCATGAGGCGGAAGGGGTCTGTGCCGCACACCCCGGCCAACACTGGCACATCCTTGACCACAGGCAGCACTTCGGAGGCCATCTCGACCACAATGCCGTTGGCATCCCCGTACGGCATCAGCCCGGCCAGCGAACCGCGCCCGGCCATGCGATAGCGACCCGAATTGTAGATGATGATCAAGTCTGCACCGCCCGCTTCGGCGGTCTTGGCCGAGATGCCCGTTCCCGCGCCACAGCCGACGATTGGCTTGCCTGCCGCATTTTGGCTGCGCAACCGGCGGATGATCTCTTCACGTGCAATGGCAACACCCATAGGAACCTCCTCGAATTGGCCCGCCTGTTCGCTGAATATCCTGAAACCAGGTCGGGCTAGATTGGATACGCATGATTCTGTGTACGCACAAGCGGCCCCTTGCCGATTAGCGGGGGCGGTTTGTGGACGATGGGTTTAGGTCTGGTATCGCCTCATCCAACGCCGCGGCGATAAAATCCGCAAAGGTCAGGGACGGGTCGTCTTTATAGGCCTTGGCAAAACGCCGGTGTACCCGCCCATAGATGGTCATAGGGAGATGCAACCCGCGCGGGAAGAGCGGCACAGACTGTTCGCACACAGGCTGCGCCTCCATCCAGTCGGGGATGGTGACCTGGCTGCGCGGGGGAGGGGGCGCAGCAAAGAGGGCGTGGGCCGCATTGTTGCCCAGATAGGCGGCGCGCTGTGGGCCGGTCATCTCCGGGATCAAATCCCCTAACCAGTCTCGACAATGAAATGGCGTCTCATTACGCCAGAACAGGACCGGGTACTCACTGCCCCACAGGATGCGATCCCACCCCGTATGGTCGATCACCTGCTCGACCCAGGGGCGCAGGTCGGCGTAGGGATAGGGCTGTGCGCTGCCTGCATTCCCCTGGCGCGAAAAAATGGGATAAAAATGAGGGTGGGCCAACAGGCTGCGCAGCGCACCGTCTACATCGCCGCCTGGAAAGAGCGGGCGCGTGCTGAGAAAATGGGGCGCGGCGAGTCGCGCCTGAGGGTAGTGATCCAGCCAGTCGCACAGACAGCGCAGGACAAGCGCATTGCCGGCGATGCCCACCGCATAGAGCCAGCGACCTGCGCGTCCCAGCCGGTCGAGCAGCGGGGCGTAGGTCAGCAGTTCCGGATCCTGGATATGCAGCCCCATGACCCCGGCGTCGATCTGGAGTTCGATGCTTTCCATGATCTGCGCTGGCGTCTCGCCAAAGGGGACCCCCACCCCGCGCACACGTTGGGGGTAATCGCGCAGCGCGGCAAATAGCACAGCGTAATCGGGGTGTGCAGACCCCAGGACAAAGACCACGCGCCGCACCTGGCTTTGCGCCAAGATATCCAGCGCATCTTCTGCCGTGCCAAAGCGTGGCAGACCGACAAGGCAGTAGGCATCGACCCAGGGCGTGGTTGAAGTCGTTGTTGAAGTGGACATGGTCATGTTGGCAAGGTGATAAAGCAATTCGACCAGGCGGATGCGCCGTCACGCCGGTATGGCTCAGTGATGTAGCTGCGATGACGCTACTATTATAGTCTTGATGGGCGTTGGATGCCACCCCGCTACAACGGCCCATCCGCGCCCGCCAGGGGGATGATAGCGCAGGCAGCGGAGCGCCAAACGAGTGGTCAATCTACCCTGAATTGGGTATGCTTCGGGTGCGCGTTCGTCCGCTCTGCCGCCAAGACACAGGTACAGGTTGCCCATGCTGGTCTTGATCCTGACGATCTGTTATGTGGTCTATTTGGCTGTGGCCTGGTTCTTCATTATCTCGGAGAACCGGCAGCCTCAATCTACTTACGGTTGGCTGCTGGCGTTTGCCTTTGTGCCGGTCCTCAGCGTGCTGCTCTATTTCATCACCGGGCGCGGCTGGCGAGCGTTTAGCCAGGAGCGCAAGTTGATGCAGGCGGCGCTAGGCCGCGACTTTATCTGGCGTATGAGCCACCGGATGGAATCGTTAGCGGAGATCGAGGCTCAGCTGGCTGTCCAACAGCCCAAAGCCTACGACCCTCATCTGCTGCGGCTGGTGCAGCGCAATTCCGCCTCGGCAATCAGCAGCGATAACGAGGTCGAGATCCTGCAAGACACCACCGAATTCTATCCGCGCCTGCTGCAAGATTTGCGCCAGGCGCGCCATCACATCCACCTGCAATATTACATCTGGACCAACGACGAGTTTACGCGTGAGGTACAGGCAATCCTGATCGAGCGCGCCCAGGCAGGGGTTCAGGTGCGCGCCCTCTATGATGCGAGCAGCCACAGGCTATTGGGGGAGGACTATATTGCACAACTGCGCACGGCCGGGGTGGAGATATTGCCCTATCTGGCCTTTAACAGCCTGCGCACGATCCACCTGGCGAACTATCGCAGCCACCGCAAGATCACGGTGATCGACGGGCAGATCGGCTATTTGGGCGGCATGAACCTGGACCGCGAGCAGATGCCCGGCGTCCTCTGGCCCACCTGGCGCGACACGCAGGTGCGCGTCTGCGGTGGGGCGGCCTATGCGCTGCAAGCGGCCTTTCTGGTCGCCTGGTATAACACCACGCAAGAACGGATCGCCGATCAGCCCGGCTATTTCCCGCTACACACAAGGGACGACAGCCGGTTTCTGCCGGTGCAGATCATCGCCTCGGGGCCGGATTCACAATGGGCAGGCATCCGCCAACTCTACTTTTACCTGATTGTCTCGGCGCGCCACCATGTCTATATCCAATCCCCCTTCTTCATCCCCGATGAGACAATTGCCGAAGCGCTCAAGGCCGCGGCGTTGTCGGGTGTGGATGTTCGCATGATCTGTACCCCGCGCGGCGCAAAATATCAGATCCCCTATCGCGCCGCCAACACCTATTTTCAGGAGATCGCAGAAGCGGGTGTACGCGTCTACCTGTATAACGGCGGCTATTACCACGCTAAATCCATCAGCATGGACGGCGCGATCTGCACTATCGGTTCCTGTAACATGGACGTACGCAGTTACAGCGTGAACTATGAAATCAACGCCGTGATCTATGATGCGGCCAAGGCGCAGGAACTTGAGGCTGCGTTCTTGCGCGATATCGAGAACTGTACGGAGTTTAACCTGGAGGAGTACCGCAGCCGCAGCGCGGCCTCGCGCTTTTTTGATTCGCTCTGCCGCCTCACGTCGCCCCTGTTGTAGATCGATATTTAGCTTTCAGGGGAGGGGGTAGGGGCTGGCGTGGCCGTGACCGGTTGCGCCAACGCCTGGTCGGCGGAAATCCAACAATCGCCCACCGAACCGTCCGGGCAGATCACGCGCCACCACTGTCCATCCGGGCTGCTGCCGGTGACCTGAACCATCATGCCCGCGGCCACCCGGCCCAACCGGGCAAACTGGCTGCCCGGCCCGGCGAAAATCCGCATCTCGCTGCGCGCCGTTACATGGGAGATGGCTGTCTCGACCACGGGGTAAACCGCTTGGTTCGACACCACGCCGCTCAGTTCGAATGAGGTCCACAGTTCGTTGACCGCCACTTGATACGCGCCCAACGGCAGCCCGCTGATATCCAGCGTGACGGCCTGCTCGAAGGGGGTGGTGGTTTCGGTACACGTTTCGTCCTGGGTGCGCTGTGTGGTCATGCGGATGCGAAAGGTCGTGGCCTCGCGCACCTGCTCTACATCGGTGATGGAGGTGCAGGAATCGGGGAGATAGCCGCGCAGCACTGCCTGGTATTGAATGGGCAGCGATTCGACGGTGCGCACGCTGATTGATTCGACCGTGGCGTCTCCGGTTTCGTGGATGGGCGGCCCGTCCTCAAGGGGGTCGGCGGCAGGCCCATCGCCTGCTTCGCTCGTCAGCGAGGGATCGGCAGTCACCCAACAATCGCCCACCGTTTCATCCGGGCAGATCACCAGCCACCAGCTTTGATCTGAGTTCATACCGACCACGCGCGCGATCATCCCCGCAGCCACCTGCCCGACGACGGGGTAGTCGGTTCCTGGCCCCTGACGGATGTTGACCGTGGCCTGGGCCAGGATATATTGCACGGGCGTCGATTCCACCGCAAAGCCGCCTGCGGTCGCGGTCACCACCGCGGTGGGGGTCGGGGCCAGGGTGCTGACCAGCGGGTCCTGGCTGACGGGTGTCACCGTGGGCAGGACAACGGGCGTGCCGTCCAACTCGCTGGACGGCTGGTTCGAGCAGCCCGCGATCACAAGTATGAGCGCAAGGCATGTAAGCGTGGAACGCAGCACGGTGTGTAGCTGTAGCATGATCGTCGGCGTTCTTTGGCAAACGGGATACACCCGCGCAGGTTGGGCGCGGGTCATGTGTAAATGACGTCACGCGCCAGGGTTTGGTTCCACCGCAAAGGTGACCCCGATCAACGCAAGATCAATTTAGGTAGGTAGACGCGGGCATGAGGTCCGGCGAGGGTCATTTCGTAACGATGGGCGGGCAGCCTGGCAAATTGAAAAGCGCCGAGCGCGTTGGTCCGGGCAGTGGCGACCAACCGGCTTCTGCGCCATAGGTAGGCAGTCCAGCCGAGCAGTTGATCAGTAAAAAGACGCCCCTTGAGCAGACGGCGATCCGGCTGGCTGAGCATCGACTCGCCGTCGATCTTCACCTGCATCTCCCCGGCGAGGTAGGTCCATGACTGTTTGCGGGCGGCGCAGGGGTGCTGGCACGCGGTAGGCAGCCCTGGCAGCAAGCGCGCCACCCACCATTGCAGCCCGCCCAGCAGCGGCGATGGGCCTGTCATGGAGTTTGGCTCAACAAGGGGAACAAACGATTGGAGGATCAACAATTCGCGGGCGCAGTAGGGGCAGCCGTGCAGATGATCGGTCATCGGCGCGCTGAGATCATCGGACAGCAGTCCAAAGTAATAATCGCGCCACGCATCGGGGGCTGGACAGTCAACGCGGAAAAGCAGCGCACGGATCGGTCGCTCTTCCGCATCAAGGGCGGCGGCACGGCTGCGACAATGGGGGCAGCGGGCTAGATGCTCGGCCACATCTAAATCAGCCTCCCCATCTAGATATGCCAACAGAGATGCCTCACTCAGTGGTGGAGGCAGCATACAGCCAGTCAAGACGCTATCTTTCTGTCGAGGTGCATAGCGTGCGCGCACAGCCGGTATGCGGTTGTGGGGTAAGGGTGCTGCTTGTCCGCATCCGCAATCAATGCTTACGTGCTTATCTTGATCAACGATGTTGAGAGACGGATTCCGGTATGGATACGCTAGGCGGTGCGGCTTTCTTTGAAGTAGGCTCGCAGTTCGGGGTCTCGGCTCAAACGGCGAACCAGGTTGTCACGCACCCGATACACCTCCTGTTGATCCGCAAAGAGACCGTCGCAGCGGGCAACGATCTCGCGGGGCTTCCACCCTTCGATAAACTGATGATAGACCACAGCCCGTTCTTGATCATGTAGGACACGCTGCTGCACCAACGCCCAAAACATGCGGCGGTGATCCTGGTCGATTACCTGTTCTTCCACCGAAATCTCCGCCGCGCCGATGGGGGTCGGTTGGATGAAGTCGTCAACGCCCAGATCGATCGGGGGGTGGTGCAGCCGCATCTGCACCTCGCGCGTGCGTAGATGATCGGTAATGGTGCTGTGTACACAGGCTTTGAGATACGACAGCAGCGGGCGCAGCCCGGGAAAATTATCAAAGTTGGCAGCCGTACAGGCGCGCCAAAACCGGTGAAAACTGTCGTTAATGAAGTATTCCGCATCCTCGCCACAGGTGGCAAATTGGCTGTGTTCCTGGATCCAGGAGATGACCAGCGGCGTATACTGCCGGTACAGCAGTTCCCAGGCCGACTCGCTGCGCTCCACCAGGGCGCGACGCATCAACTCGAAACAGGGCGCTTCGTCATGATCCTGACGCTGGAAGAATCGCTCCGTTTCCTCGGTACAGCGCGCGGCGAGGATTTCAAATGGCACTTGGCGCAATGGGTTGTTGGGCATTGTGACTTGAATGGGGAGTCCCCATAGAACCAGTTCTACAACTGTGCAGTGGGATCGGTACGGCAGAGAGAACTCGACGCAACCGGATCAGCAGATGGCGCTGTATGCGCTGAACCGGCAGGAATGGGGTTCTCTACGTACGCACAGAAGAGGAGAAACGCGCTGCTGTATCTACCGCAATCATGGACAACAGGCGAGGGAGCAAATACAAAAAGGGGAGCTACCTGCCGTCCTCACAGCATCACGCCTCATTCGGTTGTAAGCAGAGCGATTATACAGGATATTTTTCCGCTAGACAATGGATTCTCTTATCAATTTTAAAGAGATTTTGTCAGCTTTATGACAGAATTGCACTTTCGCGGCGCGTGGCGCTCTATCTCGCTTTGTATATCCTTGATCTACCGCTATCCCGTGATCGCTGGTGCGTGGGGATGTATGCTGGCGGCTATCAAATGGATAGCGCCGCGCCCAAGCGAGGCCGGCGGGAGAGAAAACGTGAACCAACAAGCCGTAACTCAAACCGGTATAACCCGGACATCGGCCCCGCGCAGCGTCCACCCAGAGTTTAACTGGGCGATCTATGCGGACGCAACCCTGGCAGGGTTGTCAGCATTGATTCCGCTGCCATATATAGACAGCACATTCGAAGCGTACTTCCGGCGGCGGATGGTGCGGAGCATCGCCAACCAGCGCAGCCGCGTGCTGCATCCGGCAGGGCTGCGTGCCCTGCAACAGACACAGCCTTCGGATCTCGTCAAGCGCGTGGTCGCGCTGCCCATTGACCTCTCGCTGGGGATGGTCAAGCGGATATCTCGCAAGCTGATCTATTTCTTCTCGGTCAAGCGTGCCGTGGATGCGCTGACCTACTACTGGCGGCGCGCCTATCTGCTGGACTATATGGTGCGCCAGGGGCATCTGAGCAGCGACACCTCTGCGCCGGTGGCTGTGGCGGCGCTTAATTCAGTGCTGGCCCAGAGCGGCAGCGGCCCCTTTGGCTGGCTGGCGAAACAGGTAGTTGCGGGAACCCCTCAGGTCATGCGCTTGCTCTGGCAGGCGCGGCGCGGCGGGCCGATGCAGGACGATGCGCTGCTCAACCTGCGTACCTTGCTGGCCGAGCGCTGGCCCGAGATGTCTGGCTATCTACAGGCGTTGTCGCGCCGCTATGATGAGGAATTCGCCAACCTGCGCATTGTGACGCGCGTTCCTCAGAGCGCAGGACGCAACGCCTTTCAGTTTTTGGAGCAGGCGCAAGAGGGGTAGCGGGCGCAGGCGTCCCTACGCCACCTGCACGACCATCACGCTGTCCGCTGGATCAAGGGCCAAAACATCCGCTGCGGGCTGCGCTGGTTCGGGAATGGGAGGCGTGGGGCCGTTCGCTTGTGCGGCAGGCTGCAAGTGCAGCACGCAGCGGTCAGCGCCCGCGATGGCATCCAGCCAGGTCACGAACGCGAAACGCCGCGGCATACGCAAATGGACATCGAAGTGCGTAATTTCAGGGTTGGCGACGGCAGCGCGCAGCGCGCCTGCTGCGGCAGGGTCGGGGTGTGGTTCCAGCCCCAGGTCTTGTGGATAGAGGTCGATCTGGATGCTGAGGCGGCTGTCTACCCGCTCCATCTGCACCGCAGCCAGCACATATTCGTGCATTTCGCCATGCGCCAGCCAGACATAGATTTCCTCAAGTTGTACACGGGTGCGCGGCCCGTGGATGGGGTCGCGCGGCGCGTCGATGGCCTGGGCGAGATGGGGCAGCGGGCGGCCTGCAGCGTCGGTGAGGGTGATGGCGGCCCAGTCGCGCGGCACATCCACCGCAAACTGGACCAGCCCGCCCGGTGTGCCGCGCGGGGATGCGGCGATCACAACACGCGGGGCAGGGACGTCCGCCTGCGTCTGCAGCGTGTCCGCCCGGATCACCTCTGCCAACACAGGGTAGGCGATCTGGCAGGCCGCGGCCAGCCGCGCATGGGCGAGATCAACCGGCGCGCGCGCCGAATTCCAGCCCCAGTCCTGGTCGCTCCACTGCTCAGGGATCAATGAATTGAGCCAGGCGGCATAGGCTGCCACCGGCATGGAGGAATGTGCCCAAGCAGGTTGTAAGGTTTGCAGCCAGTCCAAACAGCGGCGTAGGCGGTCGGCAGCGGCTTGCAGTGCGCTGTCAGCCGCCAGCCGGGCGCGTGCGCTCTGTACGTCTCCTGGCTGATTTTGCACCCAGATGGGTGACGAGACTGCCCAAGCCAGCCCGCGTTTGGCCAGCAGCCAATGGGGGCCGTTGTGCTGGATGCGATAGTGTCCGGTGGATTGGGTATTAGGCGCAATGTAGGCGACAGGCCGGTCTGCGACATAGACAGTCACTTCGCTGCCGGGCGCTACCTCCCAAAAGAGGTCGTGGTCACCGGCAGCGGCGAGTGTGTCGCCCAGGCTGGCCCCGCTCGCCGTCCACACGCGCAGGGTCAGGTCGCCCATGCTGGCAAAGGATCGGCCGCAGTGCAGCGCATCCTGGACGGCCACCCATGTGAGCGGCGCATCGATAGGCAACGCCAGCCCCGTCCAGACCCGGCCAAAGAGGGCACGCTCATGGCAGTCGGATTGGGCAACGGCGGCGACCGGGTGGTTGAGCAGCAGATAGCGCATATAGGTGGGCAGCCCGTTACATGGGCTGGTGGGGCGATAGGCGTAGAGGTCTTGGCCGCCGTTGATCACTTCCACCCCTTGAACGCCCACGGGGAGCGGCAGCAGCCAGGCGCAGGCATTGTTGTCGGGGTGGGCCAGGATGCGCGTGTTGGCGGGCGACCATAACTGGCGGCGGCAATCGGCCACGCTCTCGCCATCGAACAGACGCTTGTCCAGCACGCAGAGATGGCCGGTGACAAAGGTGGCTTCATAGCCGGTGGTGAGCAGCAGCGGGCTCTCGGCCAGGTCTGCCACTTCCGACTGCAAGGTCTGCCAGGCCGTTTGGGTCAGGTTGTGATGGTGGTCGCAGAACCCCAGCACATCATAGCCTAACCTACGACCTAGCGTGACATATTCCTGCGGCGTCATGCGGTCTCGGTTGTCGGAGTGATAGGTGTGCAGGTGAAAGTCGGCTTTGATCCAGCGCTGCATGGTGATGCCTCGGCATTCTGATATAGGCCTGTGGGCGTGGACGGCTGCGCTGCCGTTGGGCCGCAGGTCGATCCTGTCTGTTTTCTCTATGATACAACGCAAAGGCACAGATACGATATGAACAATCCGCGCACGGCGCACGGGAATGGGAACGGAGAAACGATCTCAGACGCGGGGCCGCTTCCTAACTGGACATTTCGCCAGATAGTCACGGCCACGTTGGTGGCGTTGGGTGTCGTCTTGGCGTTTGTCCTGTTGATCCGTTTCTATATGGTCGTCTTCGTCTTTTTTGTCGCCGTCGCCCTGGAAGTCGCCACGCGGCCTGCGGTCGTCTGGCTGACACGGCGAGGGCTGCGTACATGGATGGCTGTGCTGCTCGTCTACCTGGTCCTGATCGCCCTGATAGGCGCGATTGGCTGGGCGGTGGCACCGATGCTGGCCGGGGAGGTCGGCACCATTGCCGAGCAACTGCCCGACTATTACGAACGGCTGCGCGGCTGGCTGCAAACCTCCAACAGCCGTATGTTGCGCAGCATTGGATCTTCACTCCCGCTGGAACCTTCGCTGCCGGTTTTGCTGCAGGCCGCCAACACGCAGGCCGCGGCGGGTGCTACGCCTTGGGGAATGCTCTCCACCATCAGCCGGGGCATCTTCTTTGCCCTGGCGATCTTTGCCCTGGCCTTTTATTGGACACTCGAAGGCGAGGTCATCACCCGCCGCTTGCTGATGCGGATGCGCCGGGAACGCCGCGAGCAAACGCGCGCCCTGATCGCCGAGATGGAAGGCAAGATCGGCGGCTATTTTCGCGGCCAGGCCATCCTGTGTGTGATCATCGGCGTGGTCTCCACCATCGCCTTCTTTGCGCTGGGTATCCCCTATGCCCTGATGTTAGGGCTGTTGATGGGCATCTTTGAGGCGCTGCCGGTCATTGGCCCGACGCTGGGCGCGATTCCAGCGGTTGTGATTACGCTGGCCATCGCGCCGGATAAGGTGCTGCTGGTCGTCGGCGTGCTGGTAGCGATCCAGGTCTTGGAGAATAACCTGCTGGTGCCGCGCGTGATGGATGAATCGGTGGGGGTGAACGCGATCATCTCGATCCTGGCGATCACCGCGTTTGGCATCCTCTTTGGCCTGGGCGGCGCGATCCTGGCGATCCCCCTGGCCGCCATCGTCCAGATCTTTGTCAACCGCATGCTCTTTGACCTGCCCATGCCGGAGGAGGTGGTCGCCAGTCCGGCCCAAACCCCGGATGCCGCCAACCGTAACCGCTTCACCGTGCTGCGGATGGAGGCCCAAGCCCTGGCGCAAGACGTCCGCAAAAATGTGCGGAACGCAACCGAGGAGAACGGCCAGCCGGATCAAGAGGGCGAGGTCGCCGAGGACATGATCGAAACCATTGCGAAAGATCTCGATAACTTGCTGCTGCAACTGGAGGGACGCGTATGAGACGCGTGGCTGTCACGACTGCCGGAATTCTCGCCACGCTCACAGCCCTGTTTGTGATGTGGCGGTTGAGCAATATCGTCGTGCTGTTTATTATCTCGCTGGCGATTGCCGCCATGGTGCGCGCCCCGACCGAAGCACTGATCCAGCGCGGCTGGAAACCGTGGCTGGCGCTGCTCACCGTCTATATACTGGGGCTGGCGGTGCCGGTTACGCTGCTGGCGCTGATCGGCTGGCGCACCATTGCCGAATCAGACCCGCTGCTCAACGCGGTCATCTCCGGCTATGTTTGGCTCTACTCGAAGCTCCAAAATGGCAGTGGGATGTTCGAAGGGCTGGCCGCCCGCCTGCCTGCGCCCAGCAGCTTGGGTGCGGTGCTGACCGACGAGCAAAGTGAAGCCTTTGTCGCGACCATTGTCAAGGCCGGTACCAGCGTTGGCGGCGTCTTCGGCCAACTGCTGATCGCCATCGTCGTGAGCATCTATTGGACGGCAGACCGGCTGCGCTTTGAGCGGGTGTGGCTTTCGCTGCTGCCGCCCGAGGCACGCGCCCGCAACCGCAACCGCTGGCGCACGTTGGAGGCCGGTGTCGGCGCCTATCTGCGCAGCGAACTGCTGCAGAGCATTCTGGCTGGACTGATCCTGGCCTTGGCCTTTTGGTTGATGGGGATTCGCTTTCCGGCGTTGTTGGCGTTTGTGGCGGCGGTCGCCTGGTTTATCCCGCTGGTCGGCGGGTTGATCAGCGTGGCGTTGGTGGTACTCTTTGCGTCAACCGTCAGCCCGTGGGTCGGTTTGATGGCGACTGGGTTTTCGCTGTTGGTCTTTATGTTCTTGGAGTTCTATCTGGAGCGGAAGCTCTACACGCGCGAACGCTACTGGCGGGTCCTCGTCTTGATCGTGATGATCGCCATGACCGATGCCTTTGGGCTGATCGGGCTGCTGGCCGCACCGCCGCTGGCAACGGCCATCCAACTCTGGATCAACGAATTTCTGACCCCGCCGCCGGTCTCGGTCGACACGCGGCCCGTTTTTGATTTCTCGGCGATCCATGCCAAACTGGAAGAAGCGCGCACCCTGCTGAAAGAATCTGAGACCGAAACCTCCCCACGCATCGCCAACCTCTTTGAGCGGTTGGAGGCGTTAGTCCAGGAGGCAGAGAAAGCTAAGGTGTAAGGTGCATGGAACTGGTCGCCGATCTCCATATCCATTCCCACTATTCGCGCGCCACCAGCAAGGATTTGACCTTCGAACATCTGGCGCGCTGGGCGCAGCGCAAGGGCGTCCATCTCGTGGGGAGCGGGGACATCGCTCACCCCGGCTGGCTCCAGGAGATGCAGGACAAACTGGTACCTGCGGAAGAGGGGCTTTTCCGGCTTCGTGATGAGGCTGCGGTCACGGCGCAGACGCCCCCGGCCTGCCAGGGGCCGGTTCGTTTTGTGCTGGCCGGTGAGATCAGCAATATCTATACACGGCACGGTGCGGTGCGCAAGGTCCATAACGTGGTCTTTGCCCCGTCGCTGGAGGCTGTGGCGCGCCTGCAGGCCGCGCTGGAAAAGATCGGCAACATCCGCGCCGATGGCCGTCCCATCCTGGGATTGGATTCGCGCGACCTGCTGGAAATTGTGCTGGAGACCGACCCGCGCTGCTATCTGATCCCGGCGCACATCTGGACGCCCTGGTTCTCCATGCTCGGCTCCAAATCCGGCTTTGACTCGGTGGAGGCATGTTTTGGCGATTTGACCCCGCACATCTTTGCGCTGGAGACCGGGCTGTCCTCTGACCCGCCGATGAACTGGCGCGTTTCAAACCTGGACAACTATACCCTGGTCTCCAACTCCGACGCCCATTCACCGCAGAAACTGGCGCGTGAGGCCACGCTGCTGCGCTGTGACCTGAGCTATGACGCCATCTTTGACGCACTGCACAGCGGCGACCCAGCCGTCTTTGGCGGCACGATTGAGTTTTTCCCCGAAGAAGGCAAATATCACCTGGACGGGCATCGCAAGTGCAAGGTCTGTTGGGAGCCGCCTGAAACGCTGGCGCATGGCGGCCTGTGTTCGGTCTGTGGCAAGCCGGTGACGGTGGGGGTCATGCATCGCGTGGAAGAACTGGCCGACCGGCCTGCCGGGTCGCCTCCGCCGCGGCCCCACCCGTACACCAGTTTAATCCCCCTGCCCGAAGTGCTGGGCCAGGTCTACAACGTGGGGGCTGGGTCGCGGCGCGTGCAGCAGGAATACGAAAAGCTGCTGGCCCGTCTGGGGCCGGAACTGGCGATCCTGCGGACTGTGCCGCTGGCGGAGATCGAGGCGGCGGGCGGCAGCCGTCTGGCCGAAGCCGTTCGCCGAATGCGCGCCGGAGAGGTGCAGGCCGAGGGCGGCTATGACGGTGAATATGGGGTGATCCGCATCTTCCCTCCGGGCGCGGCGGTCGAGGGTACGCCGCAGCTGGGACTGTTTGGCAAGCAGCCTGACGGCACGCCGGACGATGGTTCCCGACAGCCGCCCGCGGACGACCGGCAGATCGCCGTGCCTGATCCTGTTGCACCCGCCAAACCCGCCGCGAAGCAGACGCCTGCTCCCGCCAGCCTGTTTGATGCCCCGGCGCAAGAAGCGACCCCCCAGGCCGATACGGCCCCCGCGGGCTGGCTGGCGCGCCTCAACCCTGACCAGGCCGCGGCGGTGGCGTGCGTCGACGCGCCGCTGGTGATCGTGGCCGGGCCGGGCACAGGCAAGACGCGCACGCTTACGGTGCGGCTGGCGCATCTGGTGGCAGACCATGGCGTAGACCCGGCCTCGATGCTCGCCATCACCTTCACCAACAAGGCTGCCGAGGAGATGGCCGAACGGCTGCGCGACCTGCTTGGCCCTGCCGCCGCGGGCATCACGGTGCAGACCTTCCATGCCTTTGGGCTGCACCTGCTGAACACCTACGGCGCGCAGGTCGGCGTGTCGCAGCCCGTGATCCTGTTGGGCGAAGAGGATCGCCGCAGCCTCCTGGCTCGCGCCTGCCCGGACTTGAGCGATTCGGCCATCAACGCCGCGCTGCTGCAGATCTCCGCGGCCAAAAACCGGCTGCTTGCGCCTGATGCGCCGGAGGTGGGCGACCTTGCGCCTGACCTGGACCTGGCCGCAATCTACCGCGCCTATCAGGCTGCGCTGGCCGCAGCCCAGGCGCTCGACTTTGACGACCTCTTGATGCTGCCGGTACAACTCCTGGAGACACAGCCCGACGTGTTGGCCGCGGTGCATGATCGCTACCGCTGGCTCTCGGTGGACGAATACCAGGATGTCAACCTGGCACAGTACCGTCTGCTGCGGCTGCTGGCAGCGGGCGGGGCCAATCTCTGTGTGATCGGCGACCCCGACCAGGCCATCTACGGTTTCCGCGGGGCGGACCACCGCTATTTCTTGGCCTTTCAGCAAGACTACCCGCAGGCGCGCGTCGTGCAGTTGCGCCAGAGCTACCGCTCTCCCCAGGCCCTGCTCGACGCCGCGGCCCAGGTCATCGCCCATAACCCTGACCGCGCCGCGCTGCAACTTTGGTCGGACTTTGCAGGAGCGGTCAAGCTCGACACCTACCAGGCCCCGACCGACCGCGCCGAAGCCGAGTATGTGGTGCATCGCATCGAGCAGATGGTGGGCGGCACAAGCTACTTTTCATTGGATTCGGGCCGCGTGGACGAACGCGAGGAGGCCGCTGCGCCGCGCACCTTTGGCGATTTCGCTGTCCTCTACCGGCTCAACGCCCAGGCGCGCGCCCTGGAGGAAGCCTTTGCCCGGTCCGGCATCCCCTATCAGATCGTGGGCCAGGCTCCGCTCGCCAGCTATCGCGAGGTGCGCGGCGTGCTGGCGCTGCTCTGGCTGCATCAGTACCCGCAGGCCGGAGTGCATTTGCACACGCTCTTGGGCACAGGCCGCGACGCGCGCCCGCCCGTCGAGGTGGACCGGGTGGCGGCCTGGTTGGCTGCGAACGAAGCAGGCTCCCGGCTGGCCCATCTGCCTGCGCTAGAGGGCATCCCGTCGCGTGTCCGCACGCGCATCGAACGGCTGGCCGCGTTTTGGGATGAGGCTGCACACCTGCCCGCGCCTTCGGTGGCGGAGTTGGTGAGCCGCGGCCAGACGCTTTGGGCCGAGCTAGAACCCAACGCGCCAAGCGCCGCCCAAGAGGAACGCGCCGCCCTGCTGCTGCGCCGCGCCGCGGCCTATGATGACCGGCTGCATGACTTTCTGGAGGACATGACCCTCCAGCGCGAGCAGGACGGCTATGACCCGCGCGCCGGACGCGTGACGTTGATGACGCTGCATGCGGCCAAGGGGCTGGAGTTCCCGGTGGTCTTTATGGTGGGCTGTGAAGAAGGGCTGCTGCCCTATCTGCCGGAGGGACGGCCCGCCAATGTGGAGGAAGAACGACGCTTGTTCTATGTGGGCATGACGCGTGCCAGGGAGAAGTTGATCCTCACGACCGCAGCGCGCCGCTTTCTCTTTGGCAAGACACTGACACCCGCCGTCTCACGCTTTGTGGAGGATATCGAAGCCGCGCTCAAAGAAGTGCAGACCCAGACCCCGCGCCCGTCCAAGCCTGACAAGGCGGAAGATTACCAACTCAAGCTGTTTTAGGCAGCCTGGGATATCCACTCCGTAGATTTTCCCGCCTGTTGCCCCAGGAACATGCGCAGTTGTGCGCCGTGTTCCTGCACATGGCGCAGATTGTACAACTGAAGCTCGGCAAAGGGCAGTTCTCCCCAGGAGAACTGGCACAACCGGTGGGCCTCCTCCGTGGATAGTGCGAGAATGGTCTCCTGGCACTTCTGGCGGCAGTACTCGAGGTAGCCGAGCAGTTCGGCGCGTGTATAGGTCCGCGGCAGGACTTCGCCTGCTTCCATCTCAACCAGGTCAAATGGCGCAGGGGGCATAAAGCCCTCCTCTGCCCCGGTTAGGTATAAATCCAGCCAGAACAGCGTATGGTAGCTCAGATACCAGAACGCCGAGAAACCAGAGGCCACCCACTGGTCGGGGTGGTCTTCCCACAGGCGCGTTTCCCATAGTTCATCGGGGCAGTCGTGTATGGCGTCGCGCAACATGTCAATCGCTGCGCCAAACTGACGCCATAACATCTCATTATCTAGGATGGCCGCCATCTCATTCTCCTGTGTTTTATCCAACTGCGAGGCGTATGGTCACGGTGTCGCCTTCCTCAATGTTTTCCGCTTTGCGGACACTCGCTTTGATGGGCACGATGTAACGGCCATCTTTGGGCCATAAGGAAGTCTTGTATGCGGTTCTGCCGATCTGCACCGTGACTGGGATCATGCCCCAGCCATAGGTCACGATCCCTGATATGGCTTTCAGGTCGCGGCACTGTTCCTCCGGGACGGTTACGAAATACCAGGGGGCAGGGCCTCTCCAGAACCAAATTTCGCCGCTAAAGTCGAGGTTCATAGGTGCATCCTTGTCTGTCATCACGAATGATTGAGGACGGATGATGAAGGACTCGGAAAACGCTGAGGGGATTGGCGTCCCCTATGGTACCATTTTCTTGACGGCAGCGCGGAATCGCCAAGTCTCCCTGATCACCCTGCCCATGCTGAAAGCTGGAAAAGGAGCGAACAAGTTTACCCATGCTTGTATTCATCGGCGGCGCAGCACGAACCGGCAAAGGGATTCTGGCCCGGCGGCTCCTAGTCGAAATGCAACTGCCCTATCTCAGTCTGGATGTGCTGAAGATGGGGCTGGCGCGCGGGGTTCCTGAATATGAGATCGATCCGGACGCGGGCGGGATCGCCGTGGGGGAACGACTGTGGCCGCTTGTGCGCGAGATGAGTATTAACCTGCTGGAAGAGAACTACCTGATAGAAGGTGAACTCCTGCCGAAACATGTGGACGCATTCCGGCGCGCCCATCCAACGCAGGTCAAGGCCTGCTTTCTCGGCTACACCGAGATTGCACCGGCGCAAAAGCTGCGTGACATCCGGAGGTATGCAGGGTATCCCAATGATTGGCCTGCGGACTACTCAGATGCAGAACTGCTCAGGGTCATCGAGGGGATGATCGCGTTCAGCCGCTATCTGCGCGATGAATGCGCCGTGGTTGGCTTGCCCTATTTTGATACATCCATCGATTTTGAACACACCCTCGACCAAGTGGTTGCATACATCAGCGCAGAGCGATAACTACCTGCAGATCGTTCTTGTCCTTTTCTGGTTCGACAACAAAAATATCATGGAGGTTCTTGTGGCTAGTTCCAAACAGATCGCCGGTCTTCTCGGCCCGGTGCTGGTCGTCGTACCCATCTCCGAGTTCCCGTTGGTGCAGCCCGATCTCTACGCTGAGCAGATTCCCCCCGTTGTCTATCTCTCCGGTCTCTTGATGTTCATTGGGGGCTTGGCCATCGTGCGCGCCCATTCTGTTTGGGTGCGCAACTGGACAGTGCTGATCACGCTGATAGGGTGGGGTCTCCTACTCGTGGGCCTTATACGGATGTTCGCCGCCACCCAATATCCTCAAACCTATGCCAACACAAGCCCACTCATATTCATGGTCTTGGAAGCATGTCTCGTGGTGGTTGGGCTGATCCTCACCTATAAGGCCTACTTTGGCCGTAAGGATTAGCAGAAGTCACTTCCAGTCACGCAGAACGCAAGCCACAACAAGTCTATCTGCCTACCTCAAGTTGAAGGAGACCAAGATGCCAGCACTGCGTATCGGTTTTGTTGGGGCCGGGTTTATTGCCAAGTTTCAGGCGCAGGCCATCGCCCAGATTCGCAACGTGGATGTGGCGGGCGTTACCTCGCGCACGCGCGCCCATGCCGAAGCCTTGGCCGGTCAGGTGCGCGCCGCGGGGATCGGCGAGGGGGTGGTCTATGAGAGCATCAGCGCCATGGCCCCCTATGTGGATGCCATTGCGATCTACGCGCCCAACTATCTGCGCGTCGAGATGATGGAGGAGATCGTAGAGGCCGTGCGCCAGGGCGCGGCGTTGAAGGGCGTCATCTGCGAGAAGCCGCTGGGCCGCACCCTGGCCGAGGCGCGACGGCTGGTGGAGTTGGCCGAGTCCGCCCAGCTGCACACCGCCTATTTTGAGAACCAGCTTTTTATGAAGCCGCTGCGCACGCTGCTGGCCCAACTGGCCCCGCAACAGCGCACCATGGGGCCGCCCGTGCTGGTGCGTTCCGCCGAGGAACATGGCGGGCCGCATGAAGCCTGGTTTTGGGACCCCACGCGCCAGGGCGGCGGCGTGCTGTCGGACATGGGCTGTCACAGCATCGCCACGGGCTGGTATGCGCTGACGCCACTGGGCAAGCCGGTCACCTTTTTGCAGCCAGTGTCCGTCACTGCCGAGGTGGCGCTGCTCAAATGGGGCCAGCCCCGCTGGCGGCAGCAGCTACTCGACCGCTTTGGCGTGGACTATGCCCAAACGCCCGCCGAGGACTTTTCTACCGGGCTGATCACCTATCGCAACCCGGAGAGCGGCCAGCTTGTCAAGGCGCAGTTCACCAATTCCTGGATGTTCGAGAAGCAGGGGCTGCGCCTGCTGATGGACGGCATGGGGCCGGGCTATGCCTTTGAGGTCAACACGCTTTCTTCCAGCACGCAGATTTTCATCGGCGACGCTGCGGCAGAGGCGATTGCCGACGCCGAGGCCGCGCTGGAAAAGGCCGCGGCTTCGCGCGGGCTGTTGACCGTACATCATAACGAAGCCGACCTCTACGGCTATACCGACGAGAACGCCGAAGCCGCTGACGCTTTTCTGGCGGGTCGCGACGGCTTCTTGCCCTGGTCGTATGGGCTGGAGATCACACGGCTGGTGATGGCCGCCTACATGGCCGCCGAACGCAGGCAGACCCTGGACCTGACTGACCCCGCTGTGCAGCGCGACCTGGAAGGCTATGTCCCGCTGATCCAGCAGGGCCGCGGCGCGGAGGTTCTGTTCCCTGCCTAATTGCTCAAAACTTGTCCATTGGATATGCTACGTCTATCAGCGTGATTCCTTCCCCAACTTCATCTAGGAACAGCAATGGCTATGGGCCGTATCCTCAACGCATCCGCATTGCTTGACCACGGTCATCGCACAGGCCGTACCCTCCTGATCGATATCCTGGAGGCCGGGCTGCGCGCCGCCGACCCGTACTATGCGACGCTGGGCGCGCTGCACCGTGAGGGCGACCTGCTGACCGTAGGCGGCGACCTCTATGCGCCTCCCGGCACGCCGCTGCCCGGCCCCGACGTGATCGACCTGCGCCAGGTGGGGCGTATCTTTGTGCTGGGCGCAGGCAAGGGCATCCAGGGGGCCGCTCGCGCCCTGGAGGAGACGCTTGGCGATCGGCTGACTGGCGGCGTGGTGATCGACAAACACGGCACGCCGCGCAGCCTGGAACGCATCGAAGTGGTCTATGGCGCGCACCCTGTGCCGGATCAAGGCTGCGCGGCGGGTTGTGAACGCATCTTGCAGATTGCAGCCGAGTTGCGCCCCGACGACCTGGTCTTTACCTTGATGGGCAACGGTGTCGGGTCGCTGCTCACGCTGCCTGCCGAGGGGGTGAGCATGGACGATGTGCGCCAGGTCGTCTATGCGTTTCAGATCGAGCGCGGCGGGCCAACGCTGGACCTGATCCCCATCCGCAACCATCTCGACCGCATGAAGGGCGGGCGGTTTACGCGCTATCTACAACCGGCGCGCGTGGTGCATCTGATCGCCTTTTACCGCCCGCCCTCTTACACGGACATGTTGACATCGCCCTATTACCGCTGGCTGCACACGCTGCCCGACGAGACCACCTTTGCCGACGCCATTGACCGGATGCGCCGCTGGGAGGTGTGGGACAGCGCGCCGCAGCCCGTGCGCGATTATCTGACCCAAAGCGACCAGCGCGGCGAGACGCTCAAGATCGCCGAATTCGAGGCCATGTGTTCGCGCGTCTTTTTCATCTTCCCGCCGGAGTTGGGCATGGTCGCCAGCGCGCGCGCCCGGGCCGAGGCATTGGGTTTCAAGACACACGTCCTGTTTGACAACTATACGATGCTGGTCGAGGCGAGCCAACTGGGGCGCATGGTCGCCAACCTGGCGGCGCGGTCGGCGTGCGCCGCCGATCCCTTTATGCCGCCGGTGGCACTGATCAGCAGCGGCGAGATGCTGGTGACGGTGGGCCAGGCGGGCGGCATGGGCGGGCGCAACCAGGAATACAGCGTCTCCGCCGCCTTGGAACTCGGCGGCATACAGCGCGTCATCATGGGGTCGGTCGACTCGGATGGAACTGACGGCCCCGGCCACCAGTTTGTGACGGGCGACGACTATGCCGCCATCCCTGTCCTGAGCGGTGCGATTGTGGACGGAACGACGCAGCCGCGCGCCGAGGCGTTGGGGTTGGATCTGGCCGCGGCGCTCAAACGCCACGACACCTCGCCCGCCCTCTACCGCCTGGACGACGGCATCATCGCCACCCCGGCGATGAGCATGGGCGACCTCAGCGTGACGTTGATTCTGGGGGAGTAGGGAGTAGGGATAGCACGCATGTTCTGGTGGGCCTCTTTGCCTTGCGATAAGCCCGTTTTCGTGCTATACTATGGAGCGATTTTTGCCCGAAAGCCCTCTGCCGGCGGGCGGTAGTAGGGGGGCAAGTCGGCAGCCGGATCATGGCATGACGCAAGCACTCTACCGCCGTTGGCGTAGTCAAGATTTTGATGAAGTCGTGGGCCAGGGGCATGTGACGCAGACGCTCCGCAACGCCCTGCGCGAGGGCCGTGTGGCCCATGCTTACCTCTTTTCCGGCCCGCGCGGGACGGGCAAGACCAGCACGGCGCGCATCCTGGCGAAGGC
>CAZYQJ010000004.1:0-25175 GCA_964649925.1 uncultured Litorilinea sp. | reverse complement strand
ACCAACGCCTGGCGCAGCGCGCCTTCGTCCGCGACCGCGCCGCGCGCCGTGTTGATCAGGTAGGCCGTAGGCTTCATGCGCCGCAGGGCCGCCGCGTCGATCAGCCCGCGCGTGGCTTCGGTCAGCGGCACATGCAGCGATACATAGTCGGACGCAGCCAGCAACTCGCCCAGGTCGTTCGTGCCGCGTCCCCAGGGCGCGGGCGCATCGGCAGCCAGGCGCGGGGTATAAGCCAACACATGCAGCCCCAGGGCAGACGCCCGCTGCGCCACCCGCCGCGCGATGTTGCCATAGCCAATCAGTCCCAACGTCTGGTCGCGCAGCCGCGCCATCGGCCTCACACCCTGCAAATTCCAGATGCCTGCACGCGTGGCCTGGGCATAGTCCACAATGCGCCGCGCACAGGCCAGCAGCAGCGCCAGCGTATGGTCGGCCACATCGTCCAGACAAAAATCAGGGACATTGGTCACCACAATCCCTAGGCGCGTGGCGTGATCGACAGGGATATTGTCCAGCCCGATACCGTAGCGGCTGACAATGCGGCAGCGCGGGGCCGCATCCAACACTGCGGGCGGGATCTGCTGCCAACAGGTCAGGATGGCGTCGGCCTGCGGTGCAAGGCGCAGCAGATCATCCGGCGCACCCGTGGCGCTGACCAGCAGATCGGCATCAACCGCGGCCAAGACCTCCTGATCAATCGCCAGCGAGGGCCAGACATAGTCGGTCACAAGCACATGAAAGGCAGGCATAACTGTTCCTGTTGTGCGGTGGCGTTGATCGCCCTGTGGGGCAGGTAGCCCTATTGTAACTCAGCGTCTGGCAGACAGGGGAATCAAGACAGGTCATTCGTCCGGCAGCGGGGATCCCGGCTGCTGAAAGAGATCAGGGGGCGCGCTGTTAGGGATCAAAATACGCAGCGCTTGGGGATGCAGCACAGTCGTGAAGTCTGTGACGCCGCCCGGTTCGCCGTCCAGGTGATAATCAATGGGCGGCGTGGTGTGGATGGCAATGCGCCGTCCGGCCAGGTGCATCACCTGGGGGTGATCGAGGTGATGGGCGCTGCGGATATCCAGCACATAGCTCACGACCTGGGGCCAGTCGCGCCCCTGGAACAACCAGACCTCGAAGCGGCCATCGTCCAGCACCGCGTCGCGGTTCAACAGCAGTTCTCCACCAGCAAAGCTGCGGCAGTTGCTGATATTGAGCAGCACATACTCCCCTGCAACGGTTTCCCCGTCCACGCGCACACGCGCCTGCACGCCGCGAAACTGCGGCAGCACCATGAGCGCTTTGGCGGCATAGCCCGCAAGCCCCAACCGCTTAAACCAGAGCGGTCGCGGCTCGATCTGGCGCACCATAAAGCCATCCACGCCCGCGCTGGCCCACAACATCCAATAGCGCCCCGTATCACACTGTCCCACATCCATCGCATGGACGCGACCACGGGCCAACGCCTCCGACACCTCCAACAGCAGGCCAGGGGCGAACGGGTTGGGGCGCGCCAGCCCTAGCTCGCGCGCCAGCGTATTGGCTGTACCGACAGGCAGCGGGGCCAGGATGGCCCGCGTGTGCACCAGCCCGTTGGCAACTTCGTTGAGTGTGCCATCTCCGCCCGCGGCCAGCACCAGACCATGCCCGGCGGCGACGGCTGCGCGCGCCAGTTCGGTGGCATGGCCGGGATAGTCGGTCGCCGCCACCTGGACAGACCAGCCGCGATCCGTCCAGAACTGTGCCACGCGCTCGATCACGGCCCGCCAGTCCCAATAGCCCGCCACCGGGTTGTAAATGAGGGTGGCCTGACGAGAGACAATGTCCATGGTAGGCGAATGCGATGCAGGCAGCGAGGAGGCAGAGGTCATACCCATAGATCAACCACCACATGGCCGACCTGCCCACCTGCCAGGATGCGGTCGATCTCAGGGTCAAGACCGTCCAGCGAGACCACGCGTGTGATACGTTCCAGCCCGGTGAGTTTCCACGGTCCCGCCAGTTTTTCCCACACCTGCCGCCGCAGCGTCATAGCGCAGTTGGCTGAATCCACCCCTAAGAGGCTCACCCCGCGCAGGATGAAGGGATAGACGTTCAGCGGCAAATCCGCCGATGCCGCATTGCCGCAGACCGCGACCGTACCGTTCGCCTGTGTCGCCTTGACCGCGTGGGCCAGGATCGGCCCGCCCACGGTGTCGATCACCCCGGCCCACCGCTGTTTGAGCAGCGCCCTGTCGCCGTCCGCCTCCAGTTCCTGGCGATCGATGACCTCGGCCGCGCCCATCTCACAGAGCAGGTCGGCCTGGTCGGGCTTGCCCGTGGCGGCCACACAGCGGAACCCCACATGATGCAGCAGCGCCACGGCCAGGCTGCCCACGCCCCCGGTCGCCCCTGTCACCAACACATCCCCTTGCCCCGCAGCCAGCCCTGCATCCAACATGCGCTGCAGCGCAAGCGCGGCGGTGAAGCCTGCTGTGCCATAGGTCATGGCATCGAAAAGCGTAAGCCCCGCGGGCAGCGGCACAACCCAAGCAGCGGGCACGCGAATGCGCTGGCCGAAACCGCCCGGCGTGTTCATCCCCAAGTCATAGCCATGCACGATCACCTGGTCGCCAGGCCGGAAGGCGGGATCGCTGCTCTCCTCCACCACGCCTGCCGCATCCACCCCTGGCGTGTGGGGGTAATGCCGCGTGACACCTCGATGACCGGTGGCCGAGAGCGCATCCTTATAGTTGAGCGCGGAAAAACGCACCTGGATCAGCACATCGCCCGCGGGCAGTGCATTCGGGTCAAGTGTCTCGACCCGTCGCGCGAAGCCCTCGGCTGTCTCGCTCACGACGAGCGCACGATAGGGTGGATGAGTCATGATGTTGTTCCGTCTTGTCAGTGGTGTGCACAACCGGCCCCATTGTACGAGATCGGCAGCAGAATGCCAATGTCCCTGCACATCGCCAATTGCTACTTGCCAAACGCGGGAAAGTGGTACAATAGCATAGAGCCAGGCGGCTATTGCCTCCCGACCCGCTACGTCGTCCACCTTGACTGTGCCAGGGAGCCTATGATGAACCGGCGAATCGGGTTCGCCTTCCTGCTGTTGGCCTTTACCGTGCTGGCGTTGGTGTGGACAGGTGTCCACATGAGCTTTGCCTATGTGCGCGGGCAGACCGTGGCAGCAGGAGAGATTCGTCGCGACCCGATTTCCGTGCCGCGCGGCCAGGCGGACCGGCTCACCGTGCAGATCGACATGTTGGGCGGGTCGCTGAACCTGGCGGGCCGCGCCGCTCACCTGCTCGACGGCTATGTCGAATCAAATTCAGACTGGCTGCACCCCCTGGTAGACTACACCGAAACGGGCGGATTGGGTATCCTCACGGTGCAACACCGCGACCTGGCCGAACTGGGCACCTTTGTCAACGCCGAAAACCACACCGCTACCTGGGATATCCAACTCAACTCGTCGCTGCCGATCGCCAGCCTCGACGTGGCCGTCGGCGCGGATGAATCGGTGATTGACCTGCGCGACCTGCAAATCCGTACGGCGCGCGTCGACATGATGGGCGGCGATCTCACCGTCAACCTGGCCCAAACCTGGCCCGACAATGTCGATGTCCGGCTGACCGGCATTTCAGGCGAACTGACCGTCCACCTACCCGCAGATATGGGCGTTATCGTCTACGCAGATCAGGCGTTTGGCGAGGTTACTGCCACCGGCCTGCGCCCGCTGCCCGGCGAAGGGGAGCGTTATGTCAATGCCGCCTACGGTGCGACCGATGCCACCCTCAGCCTCTCGGCAGACATGGCCCTGGGCCGCATCCGTCTTATCGTAGAGGAGTGATCGGTGTGGATGCGCGATCGATGAAGGAGTGAGAAGCGACCATGCTTAAACGCTATGGGGCAAGTTGGCGGCTTGTCGATTCAAGTTTTGCCTTCTTGCTCTCCTACCCTGACCTGCTGCTCTACCCGATCATCAGTATACTCATGGCCGCAGTCGGGCTGGTGTTGATGGCGCTGTCCGTCCTGGTGTGGGTGCATTTCGACACCACGGTCTTTTTTGAGATGAACTGGCTGCAGCGCACTGCGCTCACCTTTGTCTTTTATTTGGTGAGCTACTGCATCGGCATCTACACCAACACCGCGCTGATTGCGACGGCGCTGCAACTGATCCAGGGCCAGCCGCCTGACATGGGCGCGGCCTGGCGTATGGCGAACAGCCGCCTGCCTGCCATCTTTGGCTATGCGCTGACGATGGCGACGCTGGGCGTCTTGCTGCGGCTGCTGCTGCGCCCAACCGGGATGCTGGGCAAGTTGCTGGCCCCGATGCTGCAGAAGACGATGGCCTTCACCCTGATCGGGCTGGCCTGGCAGGCGATCCCCTACTTTGTCGTGCCAGTGCTGCTTCAGGAACAGACGGGGCCGTGGGCGGCGCTGCAGCGCAGTTCACGGCTGGTCAAAGATCGCTGGGGGAATGATGTGGTCGTCAACGCCAGGGTCTGGGTGATCTTTGCGCTGCCACTGGTTCTCATGCTGCTGTTGGGCTTCCCCGCGATTGGCTGGGCCATCACCACCGGCCATGAACTTACCGTCGTTGCGACAGTCTACGTGGTCGTCATGATGGTTCTGCTGACGTGGCTGCTCAAGATGACGATGGACGGCATCTTCTCAGCGGTGACCTATCGCTACGTCGCTGACCGGCAGGTGGATCCTCACTTTGATGAGGATGCCTTGCGCGAGGCATTTCGCAACCGGCCCAACCGGATGGTCAACCGCCTGCGCCGCTGGCTGAGGAGAGATGGGATAGGCAGTGGGCAGGTAGACAGTGGGCAGGTAGACAGTGGGCAGTAGGGGCGTAAGCAGGGCGGAACCGGCCCAATTCTAGGCTATGGCCTCCAACCGCACCCAGTTCAGCCCCCACTCCCCTAATACACCGTATAGAGAAAGGCCTCGCCGCGCGGGAAGATCGTCTCCAGCAACAGGCGGCTTTCGCCGCGCCAACTGGTGTCGGGGTAGGCATGGCGCAGTTCGTCCAGCGTGCGATGGCCCAGCACCAGCGGCACAAAGGCCCATGCGGGCAGCGACAGGTCGGCGGCGGCCTCCCCTTCAAGCGGCGCGACCGCGGCCAGCCGTCCCTGCTCAAAACGCAGCACCATCCCGCCGCGATAGAAGTTAATGCGCACCTCGCGCGTCAGGCCCGCATAGAGCGAGTCGGCCAGGCGATCCGCCAGCGTGGGCGCGATGGCACGCAACAGCGCCGCCAGGTCGGGCACATAGACCTGCCAGCTATAGGTTCCCTCGCTGTAGGCATGGAGACCGCGCGCCATCTGCACCAGCTCGTTCGACGCAGGCAGGTTGAGCCGGATAAAGGGCTGGCCTGCGTCCTGGGCCTGGCGGCGCAGATGGCCCAACAGCGCCCACCCCGCATCGGCGCCGACCAGCGCGGCCTCGTCCACGACCAGTTCTTTGCCAAAGTGAAACTCCGGCAGCCGCGCATAGCCTTCCACGGTTCCATCCGCCGCGCAGACCACCCATGTCTGGCGCGAGTCGGCTGTGGGTGTCGTATACGGTTCGAGCAAGTAACGCCAGAGCGCAGGGGTGCGTACCGTGTGGATAGCGAGGGCGCGCACCGTCCGCGCATAGAGGCGTTCGAGCACGGGCAGATCGTCAAACGTAGCCTTGCGCAGCGTATGGCCTGTCTCCGGCATGGTGGGGATCTGGTGCAGTTCGACCCGCCAGCCTCCCTCCAGCGGCAGGGCGTAGTCATAACCGAACTGGCGGTAATAGAACGGAATGCCCTGGATGATCGAAAGCACACAGCCGCGCTCGGCCAGCCGCGCCTTGAAAACGTCCACCTGGCGGCGCACCAGCCCGCGCCGCCGGTACTCCGGTGCGGTGGCGACCACGCCCATCTCGCCCACGCTCAATTCAGCGCGGCCATAGCGCCACGTCCAGGGGATGAGGCAGAGGATAGAGACAATCTCCCCGGCCCCGTTCTCCACAAAAAACTGGTCGTCCCAGGTCATCTCCGGGTGTTGAGTGAGCAGGTTGCGCGTCATCGGGCCAACCTCCACCCCAAAGATCGATGAGGCAAAGGCGTCGATGCGATCAATATCGTCAAGCGTGGCAGGCGTGCGCAGCGTAAACTCGCCATCCAGCGGCATGACCCGCGTTGAATCCTTCAAGGTAGCGGCCAATAGACCTCCTTAATCGAATACGAGTCCAGCAGGGTTGAGGGTGAAATCGGACTTTAACGGAGTGATGCCAATAAGGCATGGGCGCGGGCATCATCCCACTGATCAACGGGTTCCTGGAATTGCAGCACGACTTTGCCGTTGCGCCGCGGGTAGAACACCAGCACAGACCGAGATGCTAATCCCTCGTCGTACGTGGTTTCGGTAATCGAGTAAAAGACGCTGTGGTCGCCCAGGTCGACGGCACGCTCTTCAATCACCGTCACCTCGACCTCGTCCTCTGACCCTGGATCAGGCTCATCGTCCAGGTCTGCGATGATATTCGCTTGCACCCAGCGAATCATCTCCCGTTCGTCCATCGGGATCCATGCCGGGATCTGAGCAAGCGTCAGGTGACCTTGTGCCTCGCCTGCTGAATACACGGCCAGATAAAGCCCCAGGCCGCGCGCGCCCACCTCCGGCACATATCCTGACGGCAGTTCGACATAGGCAATGCGCTCGGCGATCCGGTTGATTTCATCGGCATCCATGACCACAAAGCCCGCCCAACCGCTGCGCGCCGTGCGGCCTAGTGCTGCCGCCGCGACACCGCCCATCGCCAGCAACACCATCAAAAACAGAACAAGGCCCCACAAAATAAGTGTTGACTTGCGGCGCATGGCTGCCTCCTGAATCAAGCAAACACACGGGCCAAACGTGGGCGAAAAGCGGGAAATCTGGGCATCTAATCAGTAGCGTACCCCGTAGATGTTGCGTGCGTCTTGCGAAGCAATTGCCCATTCACCTAACCATCAGCACACACCTGGAGCCGCTAAACGACCCTGCTTCTTATCACCAGCAAGAATGAGCTACGGATCTGCTACCCAACGGGGGGATCTTGGACGGGGTGGGGCGCGGCGGCCTGCTGATCGGCAACCTCCTGGGCGATGCGCTCGCGCAGCCCGCGCGGGTCCAGCAACTGGTCGGCGTGCATCCACAATACGCGCGAATAGCGAAAGATAAACGGCCACAACAGCAGCAGTTCGGCGCTCATGATCACGGTGAACCACAGCATAGGGACACCGCGCAGATAGAGAACGAGAGCCGTCGGCGCGACGATCACAAAGCCGATGGCGTAGGCAAAGAACATGGCGTTGAGAAAGTACCCATGTTCGCGTTCGTAGTGAATCCCACAGCGGGGACAATCTTGATGCATCCCCAACAGCGACCGGAAGACGCGCCCTTCCAGACAGACCGGGCAGCGTTGAAGCAAGATAGCAGATAAGCGAGTCGGGCGCATCGGCAACACTCTCTAGATCAAAACCTCCCAGACAAGAACCAGGGCGACCCACCGGCATGATGGGTCGCCCCTAGTATAGCGTAGGTTGGCTGAAACCGCGCGAGACACAGCCCCCGCGCGCACGGTCTACGGGTTGTCGTTGGGCCTGCGGATCAAGTCCTCGGCCATCTCGACGCTGAGAGGGGGTTGGTCCGGGTCGGTGCGGCGCACCCCGTCCGCCCCGGCCTCGTCATCTGGCGGGGTTTCATCTCCTTCATCTTCCCCACCTTCCCCCTCGCCCGGCGGCGCTTCCCCCGGCGGGGCCTCCCCTTCATCGCCAAGCGGGATTGTGATTGTCGCCTCGTTGTCGGTCTCGCTCGTCTCCTCGATGGCCTCGTCGGGGTCGACGGTGACGCTCAAGGTGCGCGTGCCGGTGACGCCGGTCGTGCTGTAGGGCACGGTGACCGTGGCAACCGCACCAGAAGCCAGGGTGGGGATGGTCTCATCGTCGCCCACCTGAGCCGGCTCATCCTCGGTGGTATCCGTCACGCGCACGACGACGCCGCTGGCATCCCCCTCGCCGTCATTGGTCACGCTGATCGTCAGCGTCACCCAGTCACCCGGTACAGGCATAGTCGGCGTATAGGCCAGGCTGCCAGAGGTGATCACCAGGTTGGGCAGGATGCCCGGTTCCGGCGGCTCTTCCTCTTCCGAAGGCGGCGCGACGGTTAAGGTCGCCTCGGCCTCGTTATCGGTCTCGTCGGTCTCGGTGACCAGGTTGTTCGGGTCTACCACCACCCGAATCGTGCGTTCGCCTTCCTTGCCGGTCGTGTCATAGGTGACCTGAGCCGTAGCGGTCCCGCCGCTGGGGATGCTGCCGATGACCTGCACGTCGCCGATGGGCGCTTCGCCGCCATTGGTCGCGTCCACAAAGCGCACCTCGACCGTTCCGGCGTTGCGCGCCCCGTCATTCGAGACCGCCACCGTGATCGTCACCGGCTGCCCATCGCTGGGAGTAGACGGGCTGAAGCTAATGTCCTCGCTCGCCACCACCAGGTTGGGTGCGGGCGGCGGGGCCACCACCAGCGGCACGATGGCGCTGTTGTCCTGCTCGTCGCTTTCCGCAATCGTCCCGGCTGGGTCTACCGTTACCTGGATGCGCCGCTCACCGGCCTTGTCAGTCGTGTCATAGGTGACCTGTACCGTAGCGTCTTCGCCGGGCAGCAGGCTGTCGATCAACCGCTGCTTGCCGATCAGCACCGGCTCGGCAGCGGTCACATCCTCAAAGCGCACCACCACATCCAGCGCAGGCGCAGTCCCGTTGTTCATAACCGTGGCGTTCACGGTCACCAGGTCGCCGTAGATGGGTTCTGCTGTTTCAAAAAATATATTGCTTTAAGGAATGGTCAGGTTCGGGGCAGGCGGCGAACCAACCATGACAGATTTCTCCTCACGGTTGTCATCCTCATTCGATTCAGCGATGAAGTTGTTGGGATCAACCGTCACCTGGACCGTGCGTTCGCCCTCCTTGCCAGTTGTCTCGTAAAGGACCTGAACGGTGGCCGCGCTCCCCGGCAGGATGCGCGCAATGGTCTGCGGCGTGCCGATGGGCGTCGCGCCCCCCTCGGTCGTATCCATAAACTGCACCACCACATCGCGCGCCTCCTGCGAACCGTGATTGAAGACCACGGCGCGGATGGTCGTGTCTTGGCCCTGCGTGGGTGCGGGCGGGCTGAAGTTCACATTGCCGCTCGTCACCACCAGATTGGGCATGGCCGGAGTCAGCACCTCCAGCGTTGCCTCGGCGTTGTTGTCCGTCTCGCGGCTTTCGGGAACAAAGTTGTTCGGGTCCACCGTGACCGCAATCGTGCGGCTGCCCGCTTTGCCCTGGGTGGCGTAGGTGACTTCCAGCACGGCACTGCTGCCCGCGCGGATCGACGGGATGACCTGCTGCGGGCCGATCGGCAGGTTGCCGTCGCCGGTCGTATCGCTGAACAGCACCACCACATCTTGGGCATCGGCTGCGCCGCTGTTGAGGATCACGGCGCGGACTGTCACCGTATCGCCTTCGGTCGGGGTGGCCGGGCTGAAGCGGATGTTCTCCTCCGTAATCACCAGGTTGGCCTGGCCCTCGGCAGAACGCTCCAGCGTTTCCGTGGCGGAATTGTCGTTCTCGTTGCTTTCAGGGATGGTGTTGTTCGGGTCTACCACCACCTGAATCTCACGGTCGCCGCCAGGGGGCACATTATATGCCACCTGCACCATACCGCTGCCGCCCGGCACAATGCCCGACAGCGTTTGGATCTCGCCGATGGGCACGGATCCGCCATCTGTCACGTCGAGGAATTGCACCGGCACCTGGCCTACTGCTGCATCCCCGTCGTTGCGGATCGTGGCGTAGACCGTGATCGTCCCCTCTGCACTGGCCTCTGGCGGGTCAAAGCCAATCTGCGCGCTGCGGATGACCAGGTTGGGCGCGGCGGGCGTCTGTACCGTGAGCGTCGCCATGGCGCGGTTGTCGTTTTCGTCGCTCTCGACCACCAGATTGTTGGGGTCAATGATCACCTGAATGCGGCGGTCGTCAAAGCGGCCTGCCGTGTCATAGGTGATCTGGACCACCGCTGCGCCGCCCGGCGGGATGTCGCTGATGACCTGATTGGCGGCAATGGGCACTGCGCCGTTGTTGCTGGCATCCATGAACTGGACGACCACGTTGGTTGCCGGGGCTGTGCCGTTGTTCAAAATCGTGGCTGTCACGGTCACCGGTTCACCCGGCGCAGGTTCGGCGTTGCTGAACCCAATCGTATTCGGTCGCACGACCAGGTTGGGCAGCGGTGCAGCGGCCACGCGCAGCACACCCACAGCCTCGTTATCGCTCTCCGAGGTCTCCATGATGAGCATATGCGGGTCTGCCACCACGCGGATGCGCCGTTCACCCGGTTTGCCGGTGGTGTCATAGGTGACCTGCGCCGTAGCGCTGCCGCCCGGCGGGATCGTGGTGATGGTCTGCTTGGCGTCAATCGGCTCTGCGCCGCCGCCAGTCGTATCCACAAACTGGACAAGCACATCGTTCGCCGGTGTGCTGCCCTGGTTGAGGATGGTCACCGTGAGCGTCACCGGGTCCCCCTGTACCGGGTTGGGCGGCAGAAATCCGATATTACCGCTCTGCACAACCAGATTGGGCATCGTATCAGGCCGCACCGTCAGCGACACGGTGACACGGTTGTCCGTCTCGTCGGTCTCTGGGACAAAGTTGCTGGGGTCCACTACGACACGCAGCAGCCGTTCGCCGCTGGGCAGCGGATCATCGTCCACCTGGTGGTAGCCGATCTCCACGATGGCGGCGCTGCCCGGTTCGATGCGCGGGATGGTTGTCGCCTCGTCTACCGGGATCGGCTCGCCTTCGCTGATGTCCAGCAGTTGCACGACCACATTGCTGGCCGGGGCCGCGCCCTGGTTGTGGACGGTCACGGTGACGGTAACCGCATCCCCGGCAGAAGGCCGCGGCGGGTGGAAGCCAATGCTTGCTTCGTTCACCACCAGATTGGCCTGCGCCGGGGCTTCCACGACCAGCGTTGTTACGGCCTCATTGTCGTTTTCGTCGCGCTCTTCGATCAGGTTGTTTGAGTCCACCAGCAGTTGAATGCGGCGGCTGCCCGCCTTGCCAGTGGTAGTATACGTGACCTGTGCTGTGGCGCTGCTGCCGGGCGGGACCAACTCAATCGTCTGTTCCACGCCAATCGGCTCAAAGTCGCCGTTGGTCACGTCCGCAAACTGCACCAGGACGCGTTCTGCCGGGGCAGATCCGTTGTTCATCACCACCGCGGTGATGGTCACCACATCGCCTTCCGTGGGCATGGCCGGGTCAAAGGCAATGTTGCTCGCAGCCATGTGCAGATTGGGCAGCGGCGGCGGGCCGACCGTCAGCGACTGGGTGGCTTCGTTGTCATCTTCATTCGATTCAGTGACAAAGTTGTTGGGATCAACCACCACCTGGATCCGGCGCGCGCCCGGTTCCCCTTCGGTTGCGTAGACCGCTTCCACCTGGGCGCTGCCGCCCGGCGGGATCGAGGGGATCACCTGCCGTTCGCCGATGGGCAGAATGGTGTTGCCCGTCACATCCAGGAACTGCACCACCACATCCCCGGCTGCGCCGCTGCCGTCGTTGAAAATCACAGCGCGCACCGTGACCGAGATGCCCACACTGGGCTGCGGCGGGCTAAAGGTGATGTTGGCGGGCTGTACGACCAGGTTGGGCGCATCCGGCGCAGTGACCCGCAGCGTGACGCGTGCCTCGTTGTCATATTCGCTGGTCTCGGCAATGAAGTTGTAGGGATCGACGGTGATCTCCAGGCGGCGGTCGCCAGCCATACCGCGCGTATCATAGACCACCTGCGCCACACCGCTGCCGCCCGGCGGGATCGAGGAGATAGTCTGCGGCTCGCCCACCGGGATCGCCCCGCTGGTCACGTCCACAAACTGCACGACCACGTTGTCGGCGGCCTGTGCGCCGTTATTCTGCACCGTGGCAATGACGGTCACCGTCGTGCCGGTGCTGGCCGAAACCGTGTCAAAGCCAACGGATTGGCTGGTCAGCACCAGGTTAGGCCGCGGCACCCTGGCCGGGGCCAGCGTTGCCTCGGCTTCGTTGTTGTCCTCGTCAGTTTCGATCACCGTGTTCTGCGGGTCCAGCACAACGCGAATCTTGCGGTCGCCGCTGACGCCTGCCGTCTCATAGGTCACCTCTGCCGTCGCCGCGCCGCCCGCGGGCAGCACATCCACTACTTGCGATGTGCCAATGGGCCTCACCGCGCTGCTGTCGGTGACGTCGAGGAACTGCACCGCGACCTCCCTGGCATCCACCGCGCCGTCATTGCGGATCACCGCATGGACGGTTACCTGGTCGCCAGGCTGTGGTGTGGCCGGGCTAAAGATAATGTTGGCGCTGTCAATCGCCAGGTCGGGCGCAGGCGGGACCGTCACCGTAAAGGTGCGCTGCGCCTGGTTGTCCGATTCGTTACTCTCAGCCAGCAGGTTATAGGGATCGACCACCACTTGGATCGTGCGCTCGCCTTCCTTGCCGGTCGTGTTGTAGTCGATCTGCGCCGTAGCGCTGCCGCCCACCGGGATATTAGCGATGGTCTGCGGCCCGCCGATGGGCGCAGGGCTGTCGCCGCTGGCATCCATAAACTGCACGCGCACATCGCTCGCTTCGGCGCTGCCATTGTTGACCACCACCGCATAGACCGTCACATCCTCGCCCGCTTCGGGCATGGGCGAACTGAGGCCAATGTTGTCCTCCTGCATCACCAGGTTGGGTTGGTCCGGCCCTGCACCGGGCACGCTCGGCACGCCCACCAGGACTTGCACGTCGTCCACATACCAGCCTTCAAAGTTGTTGAAGCGGTTGTCAATCGTGTCGAACCAGAAGCGGACATGAACCGTGGTGCTGTCGCCCACATAAGGGGTCAGGCTGATGGACCGCTTCACCCATTCGTCATTTGTGCCATGCGGTTCGAAGATTGTCTCCCAGGTTTCGCCGCCATCGGTGGAAAGTTGGACACGGGTGCGGTCATAGGTGTCGCTGTTTTCCAACTGGCTCCACTCATAATAGGTCAGCAGCACATCGTCGTTGCTGGGCAGCTCGATGGCCGGAGAGGTCAGCGTGCCGCTGTTGGCTCCGCCGGTGTCATAGCTGCGCGAAGCCTCGTCGCCGTAGTACCAGGCATGGGTGGGGCTGTTGGCGCGATGCTCGGAGATGTGCCACAGGTCGTCGGTGCCAGCTGTGACCCATTCGCCCTCCCCGCTTTCCATGTCGTCGGTAAAGACAATGCTGCCTGCGCTGGTCGTGGCGATCACGATGTTGGAAAGCGGCGACACATTGCCCACATTGTCCAACACTTGCATAGCAAAGTAGTAAGTCGTCTCCGGCTCCAGCCCAGAGAGCAGGAATTCCTCTTGAGTCCCAGCCGCCTGGGGTTTGGGTTCACCAGCGGCCTGGGTGGCGCTGTCCCATGTTTCAGGCGTAATCGGGGACGTGGAATAGCGTATGTCATAGGCATTGGCCGTACCCGTCATGCCATCGTCGCCCGTTGCCGTCCAGGTAAGCCGCACCTGGGTGAGCAACAACTCCGTAGCAGCTAGGTCGGCGACCGGCGCAGGCGCGGTAGTGTCCTCCTCCAACGTATTAAAGACGTTCAAACGCCCGTTGGTCAGGGTCGTCTTGGAGGTGTCTTCGAGCGGGTCATAGCCGGTCAGAATTCGCTGGCGGATTTGGCTCAACTCCAGCGAGGTGTACTTGGAAGCGATCAATGCCACCGCGCCGGTGACATGGGGTGTCGCCATGCTGGTCCCGCTGATAGGCGCATACCCAGACGGGTCGCAGAGCGGGCAGGATCCAGAGGGGACGGTCGAGTAGATGTTGTCCCCAGGCGCGGCGATGTCTACCCAGTTGCCATGATTGCTGAAATCTGCGTACAGGTCGGCATGGTCCGTCGCGGCCACCGAGATAATATTCTCTAGTTCAAACGCAGCCGGATAATGAGGAACGCTGCTGTTGCTGTTCCCTGCGGCGGCGATGTGCAAGGGCTGGTCAGGCCCGGCCATGGCGTCTTCAAGCGCCTGCGATGGCGCAGGGCCGCCCCAACTGTTATTAGTGGCGACGATATTGACATTCTGCTCGTTCTTGAGGTGGTTGATGTAGTCAAAACACTTGACGGCATCGGCCACCGTGCCGCCGCCCGTGGCGCTGAGGAATTTACACGCCACGATCTTGACATTCCAGTTCACCCCTACCACACCCGTGCTGTTGTTGCCTGTCGCGCCGATAGTCCCGGCCACATGCGTGCCATGACCATAGTCATCCATCGGGTCGCCGCTGTCGGTAACGGCACTGATGCCGTGGAAATCATCTACATAGCCGTTATTGTCATTGTCCTCGCCGTCCGCTTCACATTCACCGTAGCCCTGCGGGCACTCGGCGCTGTTGACCCACATATTGGGGCCGAGGTCCTCATGCGTGTAATCCACGCCTGTGTCGATGATCGCGACCACCACATTGGACGACCCGGTAGAGACATCCCAGGCGTCTTCTGCGGAGATGTCCGCCCCGGCAGTGCCCCCGGTCTGTCCCGTGTTGTTGAGGCCCCAAAGCTGGCTGTAATCCGGGTCATTCGGCGCTTCGTTGACCTGCAGGATGTAGTTTGGCTCCGCATAGACCACGCGCGGGTCGCGCTCCAGCGTATCAATCAGCGTCTGGTCGACATCCACCGAGACAAAGGCTAGTTTGAGTTCTTGATGCGCCACCACAGCAAGACGGTTCAGGTCGTCCATCTCCGTCAGCCCGTACTCCTGGTAAAACGCATCAATTTCCTCAGCGCCAAGCCCTTCCTGAAAACGGATGATCAACTGGCCGGGCACATAAGCGGGGACAAGCGGCTGGTCTAGCTCTTGGGCGCGCGCCACGGGCGTGTACCACATCAGCAGGCAGCCAAGCAGAACCAGCAGCGCAGACGGCAGGAACAGCGAGGACCGTTTCATTGGGTGAATCTACTCCCATTGGCAGGCCCGGAACCTTCTGGGGAGAAGGGGTATCAGCGCAACACAGATTTGGATTCCGGGCAGCAGGACGATACCACATTGTCAGCACAAGCAGAAGCCATATTGTAACCTACGTATCATCCGTATGCAATGCCCTAAAAATGGCGCAGCGCAGCCCGCGCCGCGTGATAGCCGCACAGCCCATGAACACCCCCACCAGGAGGTGTGGACGAAGAGCAAAGATAGACGCCGCGCAGCGGGGTAGCATAGGGGTTCACTTGCAGCGTTGGGCGCGACCAAAGCTGCCGCCAATCCTGCACGCCGCCGTTGATGTCGCCGCCGATATAGTTGGGGTTGTACGCGGCCATGTCCGTGGCAGTATGCACACGCCGCGCCAGGATACACTCGCGAAAGCCAGGGGCAAAGCGCTCGATCTGCGCCTCGATGGCCGCGCTCACATCCAATGTGGATCCGTGGGGCACATGGCAGTAGGCCCACAGCGTATGCTGGCCCGCAGGCGCGCGGCTGGGGTCAAACAGGCTCGGCTGCGCCGTCAGCACAAAAGGCCGCGCAGGATGCCGTCCCTGCCAGACGGCGCGCTCTGCCGCAGCGATCTCGGCCAGCGTGCCGCCCAGATGCACCGTTCCAGCGGCAGCGCAAGCGGGATCGCGCCAGGGAACCGGATCGCTCAGTGCATAATCGACCTTACAGACACCCGGCCCGTAACGATAGCGCAGCAGCCGCCGCCGGTAGCGAGCGGGCAGTTGGTCGCCCGCCAGGATCACAAACTGCCGCGGCGTCACGTCCAGCAGCACCGCGCGCGCCGGGGGCAGTTCGTCCAGCCGTGTAACCGTATGGCCGGTGACGATCTCGCCGCCCAACTCCGTCAGGCAGGCAGCCAGGGCATCGGCAATGGCTTGAGAACCGCCGCGCGGCAAAGGCCAGCCGCCCACATGCGCCAGCGTCCCCATCACCAGGCCAAACGAAGCGGTCAACGGCTTTTCCAACGGCTGGATGGCATGCGCTGCCAGCCGGCCGAACAAGGCGCGGGCTTGGGACGACTGGAAACGGCTGTGCGCCAGCCAGGCCGCAGGCTGGAGTGCCGCCAACCCAAAGCGCGCCAGCGTCAACGGGTAGCGTGGGATGGGCAGTGGCGCAAGCGTCATGCTCGCCAGCGCATCCCAATCGCGCACCACAGGGGCAAAGAGGGTGCGCCAGGCGGGCGCGTCCACGCCGAGCGCGTGCGCGGTGCTGTCCAGGTCGCGATGCAAGGCCGCGGCAGGCCCGTCATCCTGTGGGTGGGCAACGGGCAGCGGCGGCTGCACCCAGGTCAGCCCATAGCGCCCCAAGTGAAGCCGCTTGAACACGGGGGATTCAACGCCCAGCGGGTGGATTGCAGAGCAAATGTCGTGGCGAAAACCGGGCAGGGTCAGTTCCAGCGTGCGTGTGCCGCCCCCCACCGTGGATTTGGCTTCCAGCGCCAGCACGCGGCCACCGGCCTGCGCCAGCGTCACAGCAGCGGCCAGCCCATTGGGCCCGCTACCCACCACAATTGCATCATAATCGGGCATGGTTGCGCCCTTAGTCCAGTTCCAAACTATCTGCCGATGACCTATCTTACCTCAATTGGTGGGCGCGTCGCGAACCGTGGATATACCCGCCTGTGTGCCAATTCAGCCTATCGCGACCTATGGCGGGTAGTCTGCGCCTCTGTCATATTGGAGCCGACAAGACAGAAACTAGCGGCAAGCTATGATACGATCAAGACCGCAAGCCGAAGTTATGAAGGGATGAGAATTATGTTTTCGATGATTAACTGGTCTAGTCTATACCACCAAGCCCGCCAGCTTTGGACGCTGGTCCGGGCTGATGTTGAACGATCCGGTCAAGCCCTGGCGATGAAGTGGGTCCGGCCCGAGTGGCCGAGCGCAACCTACGCACCACGCTATGCAACTGTGCGAGTGGACCAGCAGCGTCCGGTGCGCCGACCCTATTGAAACGAACAAAACCGAGACAGGCAAACGTCTCAGGAAAAACGCGAGGAAGAGTCAAATGGCTGACCCTGTAGTCCAGCAGCAAGAGGACGGCACAACCTGGATACCCGACACAACTCATGGCAAGTTGGGTTCCACAGACCTAGCCATGCTTGATAACAGTGTCTTTGCCTTTCCAGAGGCGAGACTTCTACCGCTGACCGACGCTGATCATGTGCAGGCTGCGCTGGCGCAGTTCCACCAGATTATAGGGGTTTCAGACCGTGATCGCGCCCTGGCCCTGGCTAACATCCGCAAGGCGGCCAAGCACTATGATGTTGACCTCACCAGCGGGGAATGGCAGGAGTTCTCAGATTTCAGCGAGTAACTTGAAGCTGTCTTGCATAGGCTCCGTGGGTCAGAGAGAGGATCGCCTATGACATTACTTGAATTTATTATTCTGCTAGTGATTGCGGGCGTGTGCGGCGCACTTGGCCAGGCTATCGCCGGGTATTCGCCCGGTGGACTCGTCATCACCATCCTGGTTGGATTCGTCGGCGCGCTCCTGGGTACATGGATTGCCCGTCAAGTCGGGCTGCCGGAGTTCTTGGTGATCAGTGTGGGGGGAGAGCCGTTCCCTATCATCTGGTCCATCATCGGAGCGGCGCTGCTCGCCGCGCTGGCAAGCCTGTTTGCCCGTCCACGTCGCTATGCCTGACACCCCCGCAGCGGCATGTAGGGGTGGTTAACTAGACAGGGACCGGTGTTCCGGTCCCTGTTTGATTTGCGCGCAGATATGCGCTCAAGACTTGTTTATACCTGCCTATATGACCACCGGCTGGCCCGCAGGCTCCACCTCGACGGCAGCGGGCGCATAATCAGGTAAGTCCTCTTCCACGCGCCGCGCCGCCCGCCACAGATAGCCGCTCAGGCTCATCAGCGTACCGAACACACAAGTGCCTAGGAACAGCACCGCCACACCTGTGCCTGGCCCAGTCCCCACCAGCGGGCCAAAAACCGGCGTCAACCAACCGCCTTCGGCCATCGCAGGCTCAAAGATGCGGTCCGCCAGGGGACCGGCGATCAGCGCGGCCAGCGGCATCGTTGAGATGCGGATCATCCCATTGGCGGCAAAGACCCGCCCTTGTGCCGCCGGGGGCGTCTTGGATTGCCAGATGGCACGGTCGCTGGCCGAGATCAGCGGGATGAAGATCGCAGCCAGAAAGGCGGCCACTGCCCAGACTGGAACTGTACGCCCCAGGGCAAGCAGCGAATCGCCCAGGAGAAAGGAGAGCGCCGCACCGCCATAGATTGCATGGATGCGCCGCCGCGGGCCGCGCCACACACTCGCGATCAGCCCACCCGCCACCCCTCCCAGGCCAAGCGACATCTGCACCGTGGCCCAGGCCAACTCATTGCCGCCGGTGCGCGCCAGCACCATCACCGGGATCAGCGAAAAGTAGGTCAGCGTGCCAAAGAAGTTCATGCCCACAAAGATCAAAAGCAGCGCGATCAGCCCTGGACGCTGCCAGATAAAGCGCAGCCCATAGCTCAGGTCACCCCAGAAGCGAGTGGGCGATTCCTCATCCCCAGCCGGGTGCGGGATGGAGACAAAGATCAGCGTCGCCACAGCCGCTAGAAAGGTCGCCACGTCGACCAACATGACGCCCTCGATGCCCAACCAGACCAGCAACACCCCGGCCAGCATGGGCGCAAGCACCTGTGAAGCCGAGTCGGCCAGCGACCGCAGCCCGTTGACCCGGCTCAACTCGGACGGTTTGACCAACATCGTCGTGGCCGCACTGTAGGCAGGGCCTTGGAACGATTCAAAGACCCCGGCCAGAAACTCCGCCGCAAAGAGATGCCAGATCGCCAGCCGATCCTGCCACAACAACAGCAGGAGAGCTACCGTCATCAGCCCTGCGCCCAGGTCGGAGAACAGCATCACGCGCCGCCGGTCCACGCGATCCACAACGGCCCCGGCAATCGGGCTGATGAGGATAAAGGGCAAGAATGAGAAAAAACCTAATAGCGCCACCGTCGTGGCCTGTTCGGTCTGTTGATAGGCCCAAATGAGCAGCGCAAAGCGCGTCATGCCCGTGCCCAACAGCGAGACAAATTGTCCCACCCAGATGATCAAAAAGGTGCGGAGTCCTGGGGATTGGATGAGGTCCATATGAGTGTTGTGCTTTCTGCTGTTTCAGCGCTTGAGGCCGCTGATCAGCGTAACCCCTGGCGTCTTGCGCAAGTTCACGCGGCGCAGATCACCGAGACCGGCTTGCTCGAACCAGGCGGCTACCTCTGCATAGGCGTAGATTTGCCCGCCCAGAAGATGGTAATAGTTAAGTCCCAGCAGACGCGTTACCGCACGCGACGCCGGGCCAACGCCGCCGCCAGCTAACTGTTCCAGCAATATGACCATGCCCCGCGGGCTGAGCGCAGCCGCCGCTTTGTGGATCAGTTCCTGATTTTGGTCGGCGCTTAAGCCGTGGATGATGTTGAACAGCAGCACCACGTCCTGGCCTGGGGGCAGCGGATCGGCCATAAAGTCACCCGCCTGAACGCGGATACGATCCTGCAAATTGGCCTCGGCAATGTTCACTTGGGCCGATTCCAACGCGCGCGGCGAATCAAAGACGGTCGCCTGCAAGGCCGGATAACGGTTGCAAAAGCCTATGCTGTAGAGAGCGTGGCCGCCGCCCACATCCAGGAGTTGTCTGGCCGAGTCAGGCAGCGGGCAGCGCCGCACTACCTCCTCCTGGCCGTAGCATGCCAGCCCGACCATCCATGACTGGAAGGCGCGTGAGACATCGGGCCGATCCTCTACCCAGGCGTAGAGGTGGGTGCTCGGCGCGCCGTTGCGCAGCGTGTCGGCCAGATTATGCCAGAGCGCAGGCACCATCGCGCCGAAAAAGGCAAAGCCTGCGGAGAAGTTGATCGCGCCTTCGTCCACCAGCCACTTCGCCGCCATGGGCGAGAGGCTGTAGCGTTCACCCCGCTGTTGCAGATAGCCCAGCCCCTCCAGTGCAGGGAGCAGCATTTCAGCCCCCCGGCTGTCAATGTGCAGCCGCGCGGCTGCTTCCTGGACAGTGGCGGGCGCGTCGTGTAACGCCTCAAACAGCCCAATCTCGACAGCGGCGTGGACAATGGGAAGGGCCAGCGCGGCCCAGATGTCAAGAATGGGGGCAGGGCCTTGGTTGGTCGTGAAAAAGATCAGTTCTTCCAACCAATTCGTCCGGACAGGCATCAGGTCGCTCCTTTGTGAGTGCTATGCAGCCTGACGCGCCACGACTTGCATCTGAATGTCATCGCGCAGGTGCAGGATAAAGCCTCCCTCCGGCGTCAATATCTGGCCGGGCATAGGCTGCAGCCGCACACGCTGCGCCACCATCGCCAGGATCAGCGGCGCTTCCATGCGCGCAAGCCCCTCGCCAATGCAGCGCCGCGGCCCTGCGCCAAAGGGGATCAATGCGCCTCTGACGATCTGGCTGGCGCGTTCGGGCGCAAACCGATCCGGGTCAAAGCGTTCCGGCTGATCCCAGTAGTCGGGATGGTGATGCAGCCCATAGATGTTGATATAGATGCTTGCCCCTGCGGGGATATGGTAGCCGCCGATCTCGTCGTCGGCCACAGCCTGGCGTGAACTAGTCCATGCCGCAGGATAGAGGCGCATAGTCTCCTCAATGATCTGGTGCGTATACGGCAGGTGCGTCAAGTCCGCCACGGTGGGCGTGCGCCCGCCCAGCACGCGATCCACTTCTTCTTCCAGCCTCGCCTGTACATGGGGATGATCGGCCAACAGGCAAAATGCCCAGGTGAGCGTAGCCGCGGTCGTCTCATGGCCCGCAAAGATGATCCCAAACATCTCAGAGATCAACTGGTCACGCGTCAACGCGGCGCCAGTTTCAGGGTCACGCGCCGCCATCAGCATATCCAGCAGGTCGCCCTGCCCGGTCTCACCGTTCAGGCGGGCGCGGTAGATGCGGTCCATCACGCGCTCGATGGTCGCCATGGCCTTGTGCAGCCGCCGGTGTTGCGGCAGCGGTAGCCACAGCGGGAGTTTCACTGGCTGAGCGAGGCGCGCCATGATGAATTCAGCCCCGATAGTGCTGGCCGCCCGCAGCGCGGCGCTGTCATTCCCCAGGTCCACACTGAACATGGCGCGGCCTATGATCTCCATCGTCAGCGCCATCATCGCCGCCTGCAACCAGATCGGTTGACGACGCGCTGCAGCCTGAGCCCACTCGTCCATCAGTTTGACCGTCTCGGCGGTGATCATCTCGCCAAACGGCTCAATGCGGCGGCGGTGAAAGGCGGGCTGCATTGTGCGCCGCAGCGCCAGCCACGGCTCGCCCTCGCTGGTAAAAAGGTTCTCATGCGCTGGGCCAGCCGCCAGCCGCACAGTCTGGACTAAGAACTGGTCTTTGATGTAGTTGCGCTGGTTAGTCTGCAACACATGGCGTATATAGTCGGGATGGGTCAAGACCACCTGTTCCAACGGGCCAAAGTGGGCACGCACAATCGGGCCATAGTCCCGCGGCCAGGCGCACACTGTGCCCAGCGGATCGGCGCGAAAGGTCGCTAGATTGCCCCATAGCCAGTGGTCCCTCGGCATGATGGGCGGCAACGGCAGGGCCGTCGCTGCGGATCGGGCGTGCGAAGACATGTGAGTGCCTCCCCAACTGTAGCGTGAGTGATAGTACAGATCCAACGAACCCGTAGGGGGTGGGTTCGCCTATGCGAGCGCCGTTGATCTCCCTGCCACCAGCGAGGCAATCAGCCGGTCGATGGCATCCGGTGCGGCTGCGGCGGCTCGATCAGGCTGCGTTTCGGGCGGCAGTTGGCGGGCCAACTCATCCAGCAGTTCGCAGCATTGGTCACGCGTCGCCTGGTTCGCCATGGGGCTGTGTGCGACATGCGCCGCCAGCCGCGCCGCCGCAGCCAGGTCGCCTTGCGCCACATACACCTGCGCCAGCACCGCCAGCGCATCCAGCGTCACCTGGCCGATATGCGCTTGCTGAGATACCGCCAACGCCTCCAGCAACGCCGCGCACGCCGCGGCCAGACTGTCCATTTGCAGGTACACCCGGCCCAGGTCGCGCTGTGTATGCGCCAGGCCCCACGGATCGCCGGTTTCCCCAAACGTGGTGAGCGCTTGGCCCAAATGGCGCTCTGCCTCGGCAAGTTGGCCGCGTGCCAGCATCACCAGGCCCAGGTTACGGCCAATATTGCCGATGAGAAACCGATCCCCGATCTGCCGGGCCAGGGCCAACCCTTCCTGCAAAGCCGCTTCTGCCTCGTCCACGCGGCCCAACAGCAATGTCACCTCGCCCTGGTACATCAGCGCAAACGCCCCCATACGAGGATTGCCCACTTCCCGGTAGAAGGCCACAGCCTGGCCGGTCAAGCGATAGGCATCCTCGGCCCGTCCCTGCGCCAGCGCCACCAGACCCATGCCGGAGGACGCCAGGATCGTGTCCCAGTTATACGGTCTGGGGTGTGGCAGCGCCAATGCTTCGGCAAGCGCCTGCTCTGCCTGGGCATACTGTCCCGTGATCAAATGGGCCATGCCCAACGTGTTGAGCGCCTGGGTATGGGCCATCAGATCGCCCACGCCGCGGACTTCGGCCAGGCTTTCTTCCGCCAGGGCCAACGCCTCTCGCCCGCGGCCCAGCCGGAACAAAAACCAAGCATGCCAGGTCTTGGCGTGCCCTAAAAGCACCTGCCAATCTAGATCGCTCTCCCGCGGCGCGGAGGCCTCCAGTTCTGCGAGCGTACGGCGGCAGGTGGTTTCTGCCTCATGCAGCCAACTTGCCATATCATGCACCAACGCCAGACTGTGCAAGGCTGGTCGCAGCAGCGCCCATTGACGGTGTGCCACTGCCCATTCCCAGGCGGCGCGCAGATTGTGCACATCCGGCAAGAGATCGGCATGCACGGCGATCAACCTATCCCCGCGCAGGTCTTCAGTGCGCGCGGCCAGCAGCCCCAGAAAGTAGCGCGCATGGCGTGCCTGGGCTTGTGCCAACCCTTCCGGCATGGCGGCCAGCCGTTCATGACCGTACTGGCGCAGCAGTTCATGTAGATCAAACCGCCCGCGCGTTCCCATGCGCTGGACAAGCGACTTATCCACCAGCGCGGTCAGCCGCGCCAGGTCTGCGCCCGCCACCGCCGCGGCAGCCGCGCGTGTGAACCCTCCCTGAAAGATGACCAGCCCTAAAAAGACCGATTGCTCGTCGGGCGATAACAACTGCCAGGAATGGTCAAAAACGGCGCGCAGGCTGCGGTGGCGATCCGGCACGTTGCGTACATTCGCCTGGAGAAAGTTGATATCGCGCTGAATTTCGTCGGCGATCTCCTGGCAGGCGAGCGAGCGCACCCAGGAAGCCGCCAGTTCGATCGCCAGCGGCATCCCTTCCACCAACCGGCAGATGGTATAGAGGGCCTGGCGGTTCTGCTCGTCCAGCGTAAAAGTGCGGTCGATGCGCTGCGCGGCGCGGACAAACAGCTTCATCGCGCTCGACGCTTCGGGGTCAGCCTCGGCATCCTCCGGCACATCCAGCCCGGCCAGCGGGTAGACCCATTCCTCCTGCACGTCCAGGCGTTGGTGGGAGGTGACCAGCACCTTGACCCCCGGCGCGTGCGTCAGGATGTCCACGACTAACTCCGTCGCGTCGATCAAATGCTCAAAATCGTCCAGCACCAGGAGCAGTTGGCGGGTGCTCAGATAGGTTAGCAGTTGGCTGCGGCTGTCGCTTGACCCGGTAAAGACGCAGCCCACTGCATCGGCAATGGCCGGGGTGAGATATTCAGGCCGCTGCAGCCCGGTCATGGCGACAAAGGCCACCCCATCGGCAAAGACGGTGCGGTGCGCGGCCGCGGTCTCCAACGCCAGACGGCTCTTGCCTACCCCGCCAACGCCCAGAATGGTGAGCAGGCGGCAGGTGGGGTCGGCCAGCAGTTGCGCCACTTCAGCCAGTTCACGCGTGCGCCCCAGCAGCGGCGTAGCTGCCACAGGCAGCGGCTGGACACGGGCAGTGGGCGCAGGCTCCGCAAGGGTCGCTACGCTTTCCTCGCCGGGCGCGGATTGATCCAGGCGCAGGTAGCTCCGGTACGCCTCCTGAGTGGCTCTGGATGGCTCCGCGCCCAATTCGCGTGCCAGCGTGTCGACACAAGCCTGGTAGACGCGGTGTACCCCCGCCCGGTCCCCGGAGAGCGCATAGACCTGCATCAACTGGACATAGCCCTGTTCGCCAATGGGGTCTTCGCGCACCAGCCGCTGCGCCCAGTGGACAGCAGCGCGGCTGTCGCCCTGCTGGATTGCCAGGGCCACCAGTCTGTCCAGCGTCTCAAGATAGGCCAGCCGCAGCCGTTCGCGGTGGGGCAGCAGCCATTCATCCTGGTTGCCCAGCAGCAGATCGCCGGTGTAGTGGGCCAGGGCTGTTTCCAGATGGCCGCGCGCCGTGGCCGGATCCACCGCGCCATGCGCCTGATTCAGCGCCGTCTCAAACGCCACCAGGTCAATCTCGGCAGGTGCATCGGGCCGCCAACGGATCATGGTCGCATCGGCGGCCAAGAAGCGATCCGGGTCGGGCAGGGCCTGGCACAAACTGTGAAGCAAGTTGCGCAGGTTGGTGCGCGCCTGGCTTTCGCCCGAATCAGGCCAGAGTTGAAAGGCGAGATGGGCGCGCGGCTGGGGCGCGTGGCGATGCAGCACCAGATAGGCCAACAGCGACTGGGCGCGTTCGGCGGTCAGCCCCAAAGAGATTCCTGCGGCCTGGGTCAGAGAAAATTCACCCAGCAGGGTCATGCGGATGGACGCAGGCCGCAATGGTACGCTAGGCAGTGGCGTAGTCGTCATGTCAATGTTTACACCGTCTAGGGCGCGGCGAACGAATGCCGCGCAACGCGCACATTATACACCCGCCCCGGTCAACTGGCGGCGCGGCAGTGACCACAATTGCATCGCCAAAACACAGCGTGATCTCGCACGAAACTCCGATCTAGACTATAATGCCTTGTCGCGTCTGCGGGGGCTGTGCTCCTTCGCCGCCGCATTCCCCCTAGTATCTGGTGTGTGGCCTAACAAGTTGTCAAGGTGGATCTGTGACTCACATCCTCTCCATTCAACTCTTGGGGGACTATCGACTGACCTATGGCGACAGTACCGTGACCAGCGTCAGCACGGACCGGCTCCAGTCGCTGTTGGCCTATCTGGTGCTGCATCGCGAT
>CAZYQJ010000003.1:26523-27036 GCA_964649925.1 uncultured Litorilinea sp. | reverse complement strand
TGATCCACAACACCTTTTTTCTTCTGGCGTCCGTCTTTCAGTGGGATCCAGCGCTGGTGCGCGCGGGCAACCAGGGCGTTGTCTTGGGCCTGGGGGTCATCCTGCTGCTTTTGCTCATCTTCTTGGAATCCTATTACCGGATCGGGGCACGGCGCGACCGGCTTGGGTCGCGCTTTCTGCTGGTCACCTTTATCCAACTGTTGGTGCTGGCCGGGGTCCATCTGCTGCGCTTTGGCGTCACATGGGCGAATGGCGTGGCCGATGTGACCCCGCTTTTCTTGATTGCCGCTGAACTGGTCGCCGCCGCTGTTGTCTGGCGGCTGCGCCAGCGATTGAAATCAGTCTGAATAATCTGCGCCACAACGAGACGAAAGCGAGTGGAGAGATGGCTGCCGGACAAGATGGGGACATGCACCCTGCTGCCCACCTGGATCAAATCCTCAGTCAGTTTGCAGATCCCCCTAAGGACTATTCGCCTGTGCCGATCTGGTGGTGGAGCGCCGGGGGGTGCGG
>CAZYQJ010000003.1:4810-26503 GCA_964649925.1 uncultured Litorilinea sp. | reverse complement strand
AGCGCCGACAGGCTGGATCGCGACCGGCTGCGCTGGCAGCTTGAGCGTTTTGCCGAAGGGGGCATCTATAACCTGATCGTGCTGAACCTGGCCCCGACCGGCCCGCTCTACGGGTCTGATGCCGACGACCCGCCCTTTTTGTCCGAGGAATGGTGGCAGATCTTCGAGGGCGTCTGTGCAGACGCCGGAGAGGTGGGCGTCCGTCTTTGGTTCTATGACCAACTTGGCTTTTCGGGCGCAAACCTGCAGGGCATGGTGGTCCACGATGACCCGTCGGCAGCAGGCCAATGGCTCGAATCGCTGGTCGTCGAAGGGGAAGGCGCGCTGGAACTGACCTGTCCGGCGGAGGGGATCCCCCTGGCCGCGGCAACCACCCCCATCGACGGCGAGGGCCGCGCCGTGGGGACACCGACTGCGCTCCCGATCCAGGGTCACTCCGTCGCCAGCGCGGGGGAGGGACGGCAGCGGCTGCGCCTGGTCTACGCGGTGACGCGCGGGTTCGACTATTTCAGCCCCGCAGCCTGCCGCCAACTCCTGGACACGGTGCATGGCGCGCTGGAACGGCGCGTCGGCCACTTTTTTGGCGACGTGATCGTCGGGTCGTTCCAGGATGAACTGCCGTCGCTGCCCACCTGGGGCCGTGACTTCGCCCGCGCCTTCCAGGAACGCAGGGGCTATGACCTTGTGCCGCTGCTGCCTGCGCTGTGGGATGGCGCGGGGCCAGAGGTAGAGCGTGTGCGCGTGGACTATCACGCGGTGCGCGCCGAACTGGCGGAGGAAGCCTTTTTTCGCCCGCTGTTCGACTGGCATGAGCGGCATGGCCTGTTGTGCGGGTTTGACCAGCAGGGACCAGCGCGCGCTGGTGAGCCGCGGGCCGCGGTGCAGCTTTATGCCGATTACCTCAAGACACACCGCTGGTACACAGTGCCAGGCAGCGATCACCACGGCGAGGCCAAGATCCACAGTTCGCTGGCGCACCTCTATCACCGCCCGCGCGTCTGGATCGAATCCTTCCACAGCAGCGGGTGGGGGGGCACGCTGGAAGAAACATTTGATTGGCTGCTACCCTGGCTGCGTGCCGGTGCAAACCTCTATAACCCCCATGCCGTCTATTACAGCACGCGCGGCGGCTGGTGGGAATGGGCGCCGCCCTCTACCTGCTGGCGGCAACCTTACTGGCGGCATTACCCGCTCTTCTCCCGCGCTGTCAGCCGTCTGTGCTATCTGCTCAGCCAGGGGGATCACGTCTGTGATATCGGCGTTGTTTTCCCGACTGCGACCGTGCAAGCGGGGATGATGCCGGATGGCAGCGTGACGCCCGCGGCGCAGGCCGCGCATGACGCCTATCTGGCGTTGGTGGGCAGCATGTTCTGGAATGCCATGCGGCCGGGGGTACTGGATCAGGACCGGCGCGATTTTGATGTGCTGGACGAGGCATCGATCCAGCGGGCAGAGGTCGTCCAGGGGACGCTACAGATCGGCGCGGAGCGTTACCGGGCGGTTGTGCTGCCCGCAGTCAAGGTGTTGGAGGCGACCACGGCTGCGGTGCTGTGTGAGTTTGTCGAGATGGGCGGGCACCTGATCGCCATCGGCGCGCTGCCTGACCTGTCCGTGGGCGGAGAACCGGGCGCGCTGGGTAAACTCAGACAGCTATTTCAGGAGGGACGCTGCCACCAGATCGACCGTCCGGACGATCTGCCCCAGGCGTTGGCCGGTCTGCCGCGCCAGGTGGAGGCGCCGGTCCCCAGCCTCTTGCGCCGGATCGGGGATATGCAGGTGTTGTTTGTCCCCGCGGCCTACCCGATGGCGACGCAGCAAGATGGGAGCGGGTCGTGGCTGCGCGTCAACTACTCCTTTGACCCCGCCCGCTATGATCGGGGGATGCACATTGCGCTGCGCGGCGTCCAGAACAGCGTGACGCTTTGGGACCCCTTGAGCGGGGAGCAGCGGCCCCTGCCTGTCACCATCACAGACGAGGGCGCGACCGTGGAACTCCCCTTTGACAACGGCCCGGCAGCGCTGCTGGTCTGGTCCGCGGCGCAGGAGGCTTCCCCCAGTCAAGCCGCCGCGGCTGTCGCGGGCGCGGAAACGCCGCTCGATGTGCGCTTCGGGCCGTGGCGCGGCGAGATCGTGCCGACGATGGATAACCGCTTTGGCGATTTCACTAAGCCTGACTTCGAGGGATCACCCCCGCTGCAGACATGGCTGTTCCAACACCGGATGGAGTCAGCAGGCGAAGACGGGGTGCAGCAGCGTTGGTTCGTCGCGACGGATGCAGGATCATGGGACGTGGTGAAGGCGACCTATGCGGTACGCAACTGGTGGACGGGCGCACACCCGGCGGACAACCTGCCCGCGCCGCTGGCAAGTGTGGCCGGTGGTTCGGACCCGCTGGGCGTGAGCGGCTGGCAGCCAGCCAGCTATTCGCTGGCGCGCGGCATCGATCACGATACGATTCACCACGCCACGCTGGGGCCGAAGGGCCATGTGCCGGAGGAATTTCTGGATTTCGGCCTGCTGGAAGCGGGCCAGGGGGTGCAACTGCGCACGACTCTCTGGGCGCAGGGGGAGGATGAGGTGACGTTAGCCATCGGCGCGCCCGCGGCCAAGACGGTCTGGCTGAACGGCGAGGCTGTGGGCAGCGACCAGCCGGGGTATCTGTGGATGGAGCCGGTGCGGCTGCAGGATGGGCTGAACCTGCTGGAGGTGCGTCTGGTCGTCGACGAGCCTACGCTGCTGCGCGCCTATTGGGCGTTGGTACGCGATGCAGCGCGCTTTGTCCGGCCCGAATGGATGATCAGCGCCGACGCGCCGCACAAGGATTCGCTGCTGCGCTTTACCCAGACGTTCCATGTTCCCTTTGAACCGGCGCAGGCGGTCATCCAGGTGGGCGCAGACACCCCCTGCCGTATCCTGGTCAACGGCGAGGAGACCGGGCGTCAGGGCGGTTTTGACCCTTACCATACGTCCACACGTATCCACCCCTATACGCTGTGCAACGTGCGCCAGGGCGAAAACCAGGTGACGGTCGAGGTACAGGATATGGGTGCGGTGACAGCGGTTTCGGTGGACGGCAAGGTCACCGCGGCGGACGGCCAGGTGCAGACGTGGATCAGCGATGGCAGTTGGCAAGTGCAGCGCGATGATGGCCCGGTGACGCCGGTGCGGCTGCGCCGCAAACAGCGGCCCGGCACGCGCGGGAGCGGCGACCCGGCCTTTTCGCACCTGTGGCGGCGGGCGCACCCGCTGTCTGCTGCCGCCTGGCTGGAAGACGCGCCCGCCGAGGGGGTGGTGATGGCTGTGACGCCCGACCCGTTCGCCGGATCGGGGCGCGTCGAGTGGCTGCGCTGGACGCTGCCGCCCGGCGCGACGGAGATGACCGTACCCGTCAACGGGCAGGCCCGGCTGTGGGTGGACGGGCAGGAGGTGTCATGGTCAGGCGGGCCGGTGTCGCTTCCCCCCTCTGATCAGGCGCGGCGCACCGCGGGGATGCGTGTCGAGCCGGAGCGCGGCGCCAGCGGCGGCGGCGTGCTGGATGGGCCGGTGACATACACGGTGGACAGCGGCCCCATTGAACTGGGATACTGGTCGGAACAGGGATTGGCGAGCTATTCAGGCGGGGTGCGCTACCGGTCGCGCTTTGCGCTGGACGAGAAGCCTGCAGGGACGATTGTGCTGGATTTGGGCCAGGTGCGCGGCACCGCCGAGGTGTGGGTCAACGGCGTATCCGTGGGGGCGCGCATTTGGTCGCCCTATCGCTATGACATCACCGCTGCGGCGCAGGCCGGTGAGAACGTGGTCGAGGTGTTGGTGTTGAACACGCTTGCGCCCTATCTCGCCGCCCACAGCCCGACGCACTATACCTTCCCGATCCAGATGCAATCCGGTCTGGTCGGGCCGGTGCAGGTGGTGGTTCAAGCCAGCTAGGCCAGGTGACCGGCGCTTCGCAAGTGCCGGTCACCTTTTTTGTGGCAGGCAGGCGGGTCACGTCGGGTTGCAAACCCGACCTACAGGATCACGTTTATGCGCGTAAAATTGTAGGTCGGGCATGTTGCCCGACGTCGGCGGCAACCCCAGATTGTCCGCTTGGAAAGCCGTCCTACATTAAGGAGATTGTAACAGGGGAGCCACAGCCGTGGCTCCCCTGTGTTGGTTTGTGGTTGCTTACTCGACGATGACCCGGTCGCTGCCGCTGCGGCCAAAGACTTCAGGCGTGTACATCTCCTCGGCCTTGGCGGGCGGGACGACGTATTCGCCGGGCGTGGTGGCGCGCGCTACATACGAATAGGTGTAGACGCCTTCCCACAAGAGGGTGCTAAAGGCCTCGGCGCGCTCGTCACGCAGGTTCTGGTGTTCATACCACGGCCACCACCACCACCAGCCCTCCTGCCGCTCGTTCGGGTCGGCGGGCACTTGCTCAGAGACGGCCAGCGCCGGGTTGATGGCCTCCAGCCCGGCGGGCATCGGGTCGACCAGCGCCACATGATAGCGCCGGTTGTTGGCGACCATCGTCAACTTGACGCGCACGCGCGCCCCGGCCTTGATACGCCAGACGCCATCCTCGCCCAACTGCACATCGTCGGGGTCGTCCACCGGCTCATAGACTCGCTGCACCGTGAAGCCCATGTCCAGCGGGTCGAGGTCCAGGTCGGTGGGAGCATAGCGCAGCCCAAGACGGTAGTAGAGCCGCCCTTCCCCCTCCTTGGCGATCACCACCGCTTGCGTGCGGTCGTCGCTCGGTACGTCGGTCAGATAGCCCATGGGCACGGTGGTCTGGAGGGTGTCCGTCGTGCGCCCTTCAAACTCATGTGCGCCGATGTAGGTGTCGCCCAGCCAGAGGTTTGCCACGAAGTCAGGCGTCACCGACTCAAAGGTGTTGAAGTAGCGGTCCAACGCCACCAACACAAAGACGTTTTCCTGTGTATTGCTCCAGCGCCCGCTGCGCCGCCCGTTGAGCAGCCCGTTGACCACCTTGGGGATCAGGTCGCTGTCGGGCTGGTCGTTGATCAGCGCGTCGAGCAGCAGCGCATCGGTGCGCCGGTTGGAATGGAGCAGCAGATAGGCATCGTCGCCATAGCTGGTCGTGAAGTTCGCCGCCGATGCGGTCTCCACGGCCCGGTTGTTGACGTGGCGGCGGATGGCTTCCAGTTGTTCCACCGAGGAAGCGTCGTCGCTGAGTACCTGCCAGATCCAGGCGATGGCCTCCAGCGATTGATCCTCCAGCGGGTACTGGGCAAGCAGGGTGCGGGCCTTGGCCGTGTCCACATCGCCCATCAGGTCGCGTACATAGAGCGCATAGGCACTGAGGGCATGGCGTGTCTCCGGCCCGTACCAGTAGGGATAGCGGTCCTCGATGGTACGTAGGTATTCCAGCGATGCCTGGAGCGCACTGTCCGGCACGCGGTAGTCCTTGAGGCGCGCCCGCTGCAGGGCATGGGCGGCGTGGATGCTGTAGAAGGGGACGGACTCCTTGCCGCGCGTCCAGACGGGCCAGCCGCCATCCTGGTTCTGCATCTGCGCCAGCCGTTCGATATCGCGCTGGATGGCGTTGTTGATCTCCTCCGGTGCGGGCAGCCCTTCGGCCTCGAATGCGGTCAGCACATCGCGCAGCGAGGCAACCCCCAGGATGCGCGAGGCGATCTGCTCCGAACACTCATAGGGATAGGCCATCAAGTAGAGGACGGCATCGGTCAGCGTCTGCAGCGCGGTAGACGAGGTGGCGATCTCCAGCCCGCCAAACTGCGTAAAGACGCCGGTCGGGGCCAGCAAGGGCTGCATCACCGCGCCCTCATCCAGCACGCCATAGGTGGCAAAGGCTTCGGTCGTGGCCGGGGTGTAGACGGGCATCTCGACCGTGGCCGCGTCGGCATAGCTGCCGGAAACTGCCGCGATCTGGAGACGGGCTGTCCCCGCGCTGACCGTAGTGGCGGGGAAGCGCACTTCCACCCGGTCATTGGCCGGGATTTCGACGCGCTGGCCTGCACCGTCGGTCAGTTCTAGGTTGCTGGTCTGCACCACGACATCCACTGTCAACGGTTCGGCAGTCTGGTTTTGGACCACGACAGGCACTTCGACGCGGTCGCCAAAGTTGAGGAAGCGCGGCGCGGACGGGCGCACCATGAGCGGCAGGCGAGCCGTCAGGTTGGATTCGACCGATCCGAAATAGCGCCCCTCGGCCACGCCCACCACCATGATGCGGTAGCGGGTCAGGTTGTCGGGCAGGGTCACGTCGACGCTGGCGCGGCCCTCGGCGTCGGTGCGTTCGCTCGGCGCAAAGGTCGCCAGCGGGTTGAAGTTGGTGCGGATCGTGACGGGGGCCGCTTCTTCACCTGCCGCGGCAGCGCCGGTGTCCATCTCCGCTTCCATCGCCATATCGGCGACGATTGATTCCGCCGCTTCCTCTGCATACGCGCCTTCAGCAGCAGGGGCCGCAGGCATCGCGGTGGCCGCCACTCCAGGGGCCATCGCACGCGCGTCGCCACCCCCTACCCCCATCTGCTGGGCCAGCACCAGCGGGTCAGCCAGGACGATAGAGGCGCGGGTGTGGGATGAGTCCATGTCGCGCCAGCGCATCTGGTAGAAGACCTCGATGGGGTCGGCCAACTGGTAGTTGGTCAGCGCCAGAATCGCCTCGTCCACCACGACGACGGCCAGTTCCGCGCCCTCGACCGGTGCGCCGTCAGCATCCTTCACCTGCAGGTCAAGCGTGGTGGATGCGCCCGGCTCGAACTCGGTGGCGGGCAGCGTGGCCGTAATCGACAACGTGCGGCTGATGGGCGGGACCGTCAGATTGAGTTCGCCTCCGGCATAGGCCGGGCGGTTGGGCAGGTCGGGGATCGTCCCCCCGGCGTCATCGGTGCGTGGGGCGGACCCCACCAACTCAACGTTGACAAAGAGGTTGGGGATATGCTCCTCGCCGATGGGCACGCGCAGCGTATAGGTCGGCTCATCCATCGTGAAGCGCGTGGTGGAGATGATGCCGCTGCGGTTGAGCGTGACCAAGCCCTCGGCGGGCGCAAAGGGCGCTTGCACCAAGATTTCGGCGATATCGCCCGGCTGGTAGATCTCCTTGTCGGGGATCAACATGACCTCTTCGCGCTCCACCTGGCGCGCCGCGGGCCGTGTACCGCCGGAGACCCAGCGCGTCAATTCGGTAAGGTTGGCGCGGCCTTCGCTGTCGGTGATGGTGGCGGTGATGCGGTACTGGCCGCCTTCGGCAGTTTCAAAGGTGCAGGTCACCGGCTCCAGGGCCGAACCGACCGTACAGCTTTGCGGGTCGCTCTCTTCCTGGACCCATTGGTTCCGCTCCCATGTCCATTCCAGACGGACAGCGCGCATCTCGATGGGCCGGTCTTCGACGGGGTTGCCGTCCAGGTCGGTGACAATGGCCTCGATCACCAGCGGCTGGCCCTTCTCCACAAAGGTGCGTTCGCTGCGGAGACCGACATAGAGGTCGGCAGGGTGTACCAGCAGGTTGGTGGTGGCAGCCCACGCCTGGCGGTTGACATCCATCACCACCGCTTCGGCCTGCACGCTGTAGGGCCGCGGGTCGCCCGTTGCGCTGAAGTCCATGCGCAGGAAGTGGTTGCCCGCAGCATCGGTGCGGCTGCTAAAGCTCCACCTGGCGGGCGGGCTGCCGGGTTCGTCATAGCGCCACCAGGGGATCCATGTGCCAAAGATAAAGTCGGGCCAGTTCGGGGGGGCATAGCTGCCGGGGGAGGCAGTGACGTTCCAGTTTGTCTCAGCGTTGGGCAGCGGCCCTCCGGCGAAATAGGAGGCGTTCACCGCCACGATCGCGCTCTCGTTGACAAAGAACGGCCCTTGACTCTCGTTGCGCGCGGCCACAGAAAATTCAGGGCGGCGGAATTCCTGCACCTGAATGTTGTGGTAATAGGTCGCATTGTAGACATCGCTCACGCCGTCGACGGTCAGTTCGATGCTGGCGTAGCCCAGGTTAGCGTTTTCGGGCAGCGTAAAGGCAAAGTCAAAGCCGCCCAGGTCGTTGACGTCGGTCGCCTCCTCGACGAGCAGGCTGCCCTGCGGGTCATAGACCCAATAGCGCAGCGTGGTGGCCCCTTGGAGCAGGCCGATATCCTCGCCTTTGCGCATGCCGACGCGGCGCACCCAGCCCTTGACGTGCACTTCCTCGCCAGGGCGGTACATCTGTCGGTCGTCAAAGACATACCAGCGCGCCTCATCCATGGGGAAGCGCGGCTCCCAGACGCCATAGCCGCCCCAATAGTTGTAGCCCGTCTGGTTGGGCGGGAGGATAGCGACATCGCCATCTTGGCGCGCTACCAGCAATTCGGTCGTCCCGGCAGGCAGTTCGAGCGTCACCGTGCCGTCAGCTGCGGTGACCCCGGTCTGGTCGCTGCCCAGGAAACCGACTTCCACGCCTTCCAGCGGGCGGCCATCTTCCAGGGCGGTTGTCCAGGCGACCAACTCCTCATAGTCTGAGAAGGCATCCAGCCCGATCTGCGTCACCTGGACCCAGGAGGTGACGCTCTGGCTGTAGCGGTCGCGGCGCAGGATGTTGAGTTGGGGGAAATCGACCTGCACGATCAAGTGGCCGCGTTCACCGCTCAACGACTCGCTGAGGTCGATGGTCGTCTCCACCATCGCATCGGGCTGGGACTCAATCTGGAAGATTTTGCTGAGCACTTGTCGGCCCGGCAGCGGCGGCGGTGAATCGCGCCAGCGTTCGTTGAGATAGCGTTGATAGGCAGGCCAGTCCTCTGGCGTCACCGCGTAGATGCGCACGCGCAGCCGTTCGTAGTTAACGCTGTAGAACGAAAAGGTCGGTGTACCCGCCGCCGGGTCAATGGTCAGCAGCGGCGGGTTGTTGGAGAACAGGGATTGCGCCGCCGCGCCTGTCTCAAAGGTGATCGTCTGGTCTTGGCCCAGGCTCTGGCCAAAGATGTCCGTAAGTTCGGCGTCAAGCGTCACCTCATAGGTGGTGCGGCCCTGGGTCGCGCCGATGATCTGCAGCGTCGAACCGTAGTGGGCGATGCTCAGGTCGCCGACCTCCGGCGAGATGGTGATCAACTCGTCGAAGTTGTTTTCCGGGTCGAGTTCATTGTTGAACGTGACCATAAAGGGCGACAGCGGCGGGCAGTCCTCGCCATAGGCGCAGCGGTAATCGGTCACACGCAGCGGCGCATAGGTCTGGAAGGAATAGGACTGCACCTCTTCGGTGGTCAGCGGCCCTTCGGCGGAGGGCGTGCCGGGACCGATGTTGACCGTGACGGTCGTATCGGCAGGGAATTCCTCTGTGGCGCGGAAGGCCAGCCAGCGTCCTTCGCCCGCACGCTTGGCTAAGGCATCAGCGCGGCTGTCGGCGGCTACCTCGTCGGCGCTTGCTAGTTGGACGGCGTATTCCTGCCCCCCGGCGGTGACGCGGATCGTCTCCAGCACGGCAGCAGGGTCGATGCGCTGGTCAAAGCCAGCGAAGAAGAGGGGATCCCGCGGCTGCGGCCCGCCTGAAGGCAGCCAGTAGCTCAACTGCGGGGCAGGCGTGGAGAACGTCCAGGAGACCTCTTCGGCCAGTTCGCCGCCGGTGACGGAAGTCGTGCCCGCGGGGACAGTGGCAGTGAAGACCGTCGCCATCGGGAAGCGTTCATTTTCCCCACCCGCGTATTCAAAGGTCAGCGTCTTGGTCCCAACCCAACGCCAGATGCCCGGCACGTCGGGGGTCAGTTCAACCGGCACATCCTCAGCAGCCAGTTGTTCCACGGTCCCCATCGGGATCATGGGCTGGTTAAAGGTGACGCTGAGGAAGGGGGCGAGCGGAATGGGGCCTTCCGGCGAATAGCGCAAGACCTCCAGCGGCCCGCCGACCTCCGCTTCGACGTCAGGCGGCGCAAGTGTTTCGGTGACAGGGAAAGTTTGGGTGATGGTCTCGCCAGTGCGCGGGGGGGATAGCGATTCTTCGGGCAGCCGGAACGCCTGTAGATCGCTTTCGGGCGTGGGCAGCGGCGAAAGCCGCTGTGTCACCTGCTGGATGTCAGCATCAGCAAGCGGTTCGGAAGGTGCAGGCGTGGCCGCGACGATCGGTTCGGGCTGTTCCGCGCCTTCGCTCAACACAATTTGCAGCCCATTTTGGCTGCTGGTGTCGTCGCCAAATATGTCCAAGACACGAACCTCTTGGGTATCTGCACGCGCTAATTCGAGGCCGCGCGTGCTGACCGCGGGGCTGCTATAGACTGGACCCAGCGGGCCGATAACCAGGCTGGCAATCATCAGCACAGCCACGACTGCCCAGGCCGAGCGCCGATGAGTGATGCCGCGCATAGCGCCTCCTCCCCTCTGATGGGAATGTGTGTTAGGTCAGTGTGATCTTTTGGGGAACGGGTGGGCCCCGCAGCCAACAGACCCTACCCATGTACAGGATGGCCCGCGGCTCCCTCATTCAAGTAGACGGAGATAGGCAGGCAGTTGTTCCCCTTGTCTATCGGGATGATAGGTCTGGTTGGAAAGTCGCAACGGTGGGTTACGCCACCCACGCCGGGCGGCGCGCACGCCCTACGAGTGGCGGCGATCTTGTAGGCCAGGCTCGCAGCCTGACAAGCGTGCGCTCCATCAGTAGCGCCACAACCGCATCTACGCAGCTACAACGCCTAGTTTCCGCCGAACAGCTGCGGTAGATGTTGCAGGAGATAGATCGGCCCTGCGCCAAGCCAGATCATCAAGATGTATTTGATGCTCTTGCCTATGCCGACCGCGGCGATAAAGGCGGCGATGTTCATCCGCAACATGCCCGCCACGATCCCGGCGAAGTCGAAGAGCGGCAGGGGGACGGCGGCGAGCACGCCTAACACCAGCGGCCCATAGCGATGGGTCAGCGCGTGCAACTGCTCCACCTGGGCGCGGCGGTTTTCGGGGACAAGCGCCCGCCCGCCGGCCCCCGCGGCGTACCCGCTGAGTTCACCTATCGCACTGCCCAGCCCGGCCACAATCCCCAGGAGGATCGGGTCGAGGGCCGCGCTCATAGCGATCACCACGGCGATACCGGGGGCAGGCAGGATGATGGTGGCGCTGGCGATCAGGCTGATCAAAAACGCGCCGACATACCCCCAACTCCCCAACTGTGTCACCCATTCGGGATTCATTGCCAACCAAATACTGGCGACCATGATCACCAGGATGATGGCCCCCGCTGCTATCCACTGCAGCGGGGGTGTCTTGGTGGTTGGCGTTTCGGCCAGAGGCAGTGACGCCACATTGCCGGTGGGCGGCTGCTCCTGGGGCGTCATGGCCTCATCCTCGAACCCCTCATGGGTGATCTTCCTATCCTGCGTCACTGGTCACGGTGATCGATTCAATCATATCGTTGGTTGTCAGTGATTCCAGCACATCAACGCCCTCGACAATCTGGGCAAAGAAGGGCCATCCTGCCTCGACCCCTGCGGGCGGCTTGACCAGGGCCACCAACAGTAAACTGCCGCTACTCACGATCGATCCATCGGCCAGTTGTTCCATTGGGATGTAGGTGATGGCGCCGATGTCGATGGCGGCGACTTGTCCCAATTCGGCGGCCAGGCGGTAGCCAACATCATTGGGCGGGGTGTTGTCCGGCGAGCCGGTTACTAACGCATCGTCGGGCTGTACCTGGCTGATGGGCATGTCGTCATAGAAGCCGAGATTCGCCAGGACGACAAAATTGTTGACCGCGATGGGCGCTTCGGCGGCGTAGAGCGTGGCGGTCATCGTGCCCTGCGTGGTGACGATGGTGGCTGTATACGACTGGCTCGTATCGATCACCATCTCTGGCGGCGTGTTGTAATAGTTGGACTTTTCCGACGCAGGCAGATCGGCCAGCGGGCGCGAGTCGTCGGCGGTAGGCGCAAAGGGGGTCGGCGTCATCGTCGGCGTGGGGGTTGGCGGCGACGGCGTGGGCGTAGGCAGCACGCTGGTGTCACTCTCCTCAATCAGCACGGTATAGAGTGTGTCGGCAGGGGCATTGGGATCGACCTGCGGGTCGCGGCGCGTGATCTGGTTCAATATCTCTTCGCCTTCGATGACCTTGCCAAAGATCGTGTGCAAGTTGTTCAGCCAGTCGGTCGGGCCAAAGGTGATGAAGAACTGGCTGCCGTTGGTGTTGGCGCCGCGGTTCGCCATCGCTAACAGTCCCGATTGGTCAAAGACCAGACCGGGGAAGAATTCATCCTCAAACTCATAGCCAGGGCCGCCCTGTCCCGTTCCAGTGGGGTCGCCCGCCTGTGCCATAAATCCGTCCAGCACCCGGTGAAAGATGGTGTTGTCATAAAAGCCCTGGCGCGCCAAAAAGACAAAGTTGTTGACCGTCTTGGGCGCGCGGTCGGCAAAGAGTTGCACCTCGATATCCCCACGGTTGGTCTTGAGCGTGGCGTAGTAATAGCGTGACGGGTCGATCTCCATTTCGGGTTCGGCCTCGTACATCATATTACGCTCTTCGGGCGCCAAAGTCGCGACGGGGCCGAGTTCGGCAATATCGGGTGGGGGGACGGTTGGCCCGGCATCCGCTGCAGCGGCAGGGGCGGTATCGGCTTCGGCGGGCGGCTCCGGGGTGGCGGTTGCCTCGTCCTGGGATGACGCTGCGGCTGGTACGGTTCCGGGTTGTTCTTCAGGGGGGGCGTCGCTCGCAGGGGTGTCGCCGCCGCCACAGCCCGCCAGTATCAGCGCCGCCAGCGCGACGGCCAGAAAGGCAATCCACCACTTGCGGACGGGTTGCGCGCCGTTCCGAGTGATGGTACGGCGTGGATTCCTCTTGAGATGAAACTGATTCAAGAAATGCTCCTCACTTGCTCCGGGCTGGGTTCCGGCTCGCGTACACCGCCGTTGCGGAATTCCAGCCACCAGATTGCGTACAACGCCGTCGCCAACATGACGACGGCCACAAACATTGCCTCGATCCGGGTGGCCTGGGTCAGGAAGACCGCCACCAGCCCCACCGCACCGGCGATCAGATAGCAGATCAACACCGCCTCGCGGCGGCTGTTGGTGAGCCGCGCCAGCCGGTGGCTGAGATGGTCTTTGCCAGGTGTGGTGAGCGGGTTCTGGCCGCGGCGCAGCCGAGAGACAAAGACCAGGGTCGTGTCGAAGATCGGTACAGCCATCACGAAGATGGGGATCAGCCAGGTCACGGTGTAGCTGTTGGAAGGAAAGCGCAGTTTGATCCCCACCGCGGCCAGCAAGAATCCGAGAAAGAGGCTGCCGGTATCGCCCATGAAGATGTGCGCCGGGTTCCAGTTGTAGATTAGAAAGCCCGCGCAGGCCCCGGCCAGGGCTGCGGCCAGCGCGCCAACCAGGTATTGGCGGCTGAGGGCAGCCAGCAGCAGGAAAAAGACGGCAGCGATCATGGCGATGCCGCCCGACAGCCCGTCCATGTTGTCGAGCAGGTTCATGGCGTTGGTGATGCCCACGACCCAAAGCATGGTGATGGCGACATCCAGCCAGCCGCCAAAAAGCTGGACGCTCACACCACTGTAGACCAGGATGCCCGCAGCCAGCAGTTGCCCCCCCAGTTTGGCATAGCTGCTCAGCCCCCAGCGGTCGTCCACCACCCCCATGAGGCTCATGAGCGTTGCGCCCACAAAGATGCCGACAAATTGATTGACATAAAAGCGGTCGCCAAAGAAGATCAACACCAGCAGAAACGAGACGTAAATGGCCGCGCCGCCCAGCAGTGGAACCGGCGTCGCATGGATCTTGCGTGTGCCGGGGTTGTCGATGACGCCCAGACGTAGCGCCACCTGCCGCGCTACGGGCGTGACGCCGATGGCGAGGATCAAGGCGCTAAAGGCTAAGAGCAGATAAGGTGTCATGATCGATCCATGGCCTCAGCCTCCCCCGTCGAGGGAAGCGATCAACTGCGCGATGACCTGGCGCTGATCGTCAGGGGCAAGGGTCAGCGCTTGATTGGCATAGGCCAGCGCATCCTCCGGCCTGCCCAGTTGTTCCATCAGTTCGGCCAGGGCCAGGGGATGCTGGTAGTTGTCCGGTTCCAGTGTTGCCAGCGTTTGCAGCGTTTCCTGCGCAGCGTCCCAGTTTTCGCGCGCGATGTAGAGGGAATACAAGGCGTTGAGCGCAAGCAGGTTGTTCGGATCGGCCTGCCGTATCTGTTCATACTGGACAATGGCCTCGTCTAGACGGCCCGCGCCCTGATAGAGTTCGGCTGCAAGCTGGTGCAGGGTCTGCGCCTCGCTCGAATTGGGGTCGGCGGTGACGGCCAGGCCGCGCTCGGCCCATTCGATGGCTGTGTCGAGATTGCCCAGGTCGCGGTGGAGAACGGCAAGGTTGCGCATGCCGGTGACGTTGTTAGGCTGCATCTCGACAAGCTGTTCGGTGACGCTGATCGCGCCTGCCGTGTCGCCGCTGCGTGCCTTGGCGACTCCCAGATAGCTGAGCAATTGGGCGCGGCCCGGCAGTTCCTGGATGCCCTGTTCAAGCAGGGAGATGCTCTCCTCGTACCGCTCGCGGCGTTCGTAGAAATCCGCCAGCAGCAGATAAGTCTGGTCATATTTGCGGTCGAGCGACAGGCTGTGCAGATAGGCGGCTTCGGCCTCACCGTCTTCCCCGCGCGCCAGATGGGCGTTGCCTTTCTCGTTCCACAGATGCGCGGCGTTGGGGCTGAGTTGAACAGCCCGTTCATAGTGGACGATGCTGCGATCCAGCATCTCTTGCTGCAGCGCAGGGTCTTCCGGCGAGATATCCGCCCAGGAACGGTAGAGCCGCGCCAGGTTGGCGGTATGGTCGGTGTTGAGCGGGTTGACGCGCTGGGCCTGCTGCAGCACGATCTCGGCGGCGCGCAGCAGTTCCTGGCGGCCCATCTGCTGGGCGGCTTCGGGCGTCAACGCCAGGACGCTGCTGAGCGTCGGGTTCTCGCCCATGACGGCGCTGTCCGGGGCTTCGGCCACTTTGGCCTGCTCCAGCAAGGCGCGGCCCAAGAAGAGCATGTAATGGTCTTCGGTATCGCGCGCTTGCAGGGCGCGGCGGTATAGCTCAATGCTCGTGAGCCAGTCGCGCTGGTTGTCGAACTGCTGGCCTTGCTTATAGATGATGTCAGCGCGCACCAGGCCGATGTTGACGCTGTTGATGATGGCAAGGATGGCGGCGGTCAGGGCCAGCCCTGCGCCCGCAGTCAAAAGCCCGTGCGATAGCGCGGGCAGCCGCTGGTCACGCAGCGCAGGCCAGGCGTACACCGTGCCTGCCGCCAACAGCCAGATCACCACCAGCCAGGTAAAGAGCGCAAAGTGGCCGGAGACATTGGCCAATTGCTGATCCAGGTTGTCGCCTGCCGCGCCTGTAACCAGCCGTGAGCCCTGGATCACGCCGTAGACCAGCCACACCCCCCAGACGGCGACCGCATACAGCCCCAGGGCGCGCAGCCACCAACTGAGATCGGGCGCGCGCCGCTGCTGCAGCGATTCGGCGCTGAGGCCCAAAATGGCGGCCACAATCCAGGTGAAGATCAGCATGAAGAACAGCCCTGGGCTGCTGACCGACGCGCCGCCAGCGTTGCGTTCCAGGACGCTGCCAAAGAGGACGCCCAGTGCGGTCGTGTTGCCGCGCGTGTTGGTCGTAAAGGCAAAGACCAGCGTCATAAAGACCAGCACGTCGGTTATCACCGTGGCGGGCAGCGTTGCAGGCTGGACGGCCACGCGGCGGGTGGAACGGCTTGACCGGCCACGGCGTTTGCCCTTGCCCGTCTGCACCTCCGGTTCAGGTTGGGCTTCCTCGACCTCGATCTCTTGGGCGACCGCATAGGCCGCGGGATGCGCCCAGCCCATGCCGATCACCACCAGCAGCGCGGTCTGCACCCAGAAATAGATGCGCGTGGCGGCGATGGCGATGCCAAAGTGAATTTCGATAAAGTGCGCCGTGATCGTCGCCAGGATGGTGATCAGCAGCAGTTGGCGCGGCAGGTCGGCCCGTTCTTCTCCCAGGTTGGAGTGCAAAAAGGCCGAGAGGGTGACATAGGCGCCTAAGCCTAAGATCAGACCGGCGGGCAGCGCCACGCCCAAAAAACGCCAGCCGCCATCATAGAAATAGAATATGATCACCGTCACCAGTGAGGCGAGCGGCAGCAGGGCGGCAAAGAGCAGGGCGTCACGCCGGTTGACCAGCAGCCCTAACCAGCGAAGCGCCCAATAAAAGATGGCGATAAAGAGGGTGAAGTAGGCGGCGAACCCCAAGATGCCTGTGATGACCAGCGCGTCCCATGTCTCGTTGTGCGAGCGGTCGGGGCTGGCGTTGCGCGCCTCCAGGTGGGCCAGTTCGGGCGGATAGAAGCGGTTGTAGGCGATCCACATCGTCTCCGGCCCATACCCCACCCAGGGACGCAGCGCATTGGCCGCGTCCTCGCTGCCATCTGGAAAGACCAGCGGATCGTGCGGGAAGACCATCTCGGATGCGCCCTGCCAGATCAGCACGCGCACGCGGCCTGTGCCGCTTTCGGATTCGAGCAGCGTCGTGAGGCGGCCCACATAGGGCACGTTGGCGAGCGGCGCAAAGAACGGGGTCGTGTTCATCAAGACCAGGAGGATCGCTCCTGTCGCACCCAGCCCGATCCAGGCCGAAGTCCACAGCCGGTGATGTTTGGGGCGCAGCGCCGTAAAGAGCAGCAGCACAAAGAGGTAGAGGCCAAAGAACAGCCCCAGCCACGGGCCGCGGCTTTGGGTCCAGAAAATAGCCAACGCCTGCACCATGAGGATAAAGAGATAGGCGCCGCCAGCCAGCGCGGTCGGCATGTCCTGGCTGTCCACATGATGCGCCGGTTTGTAGCCGAGCAGATAGGCAAAGCTGCTGTAGACCCGCTCCAGCGTAAAGAAAAAGGCCATGATCAGGTAGGCGGCCAGGAAGATGGCGTTACCCGCGTTGGCGGCCACGCGCGTGCTCACATCGCCGCCCCACGGCAGCGGGTCAATCCTGTAGTGCTGGATGATACCGTAGATCGCAATGGGCAGGCTGGTGAGGACGATGACATGCTGCAGCCGCCGGATCTGCTGCGGGGTGCGCAGATGGGCTAAGGTCAGCAGGGCGATGATGATGTAGCTGAGAAAGGTATAGGTCCCTTGCAGCCGCTGATAGGACCCCCACCAGGAGACAAAGCGCGCCACGCTAAAGGCTGTGCTGAGCAGATAGGCCAGCACCAACAGCGCCACTGGGATCAGCAGCGGCACGCGGCGCACCAACTGCCATGCCCCGGACACGCCGCCCGACGGGGCAGACTCTGCAGCGGTGGCGCGATAGCCGGGCAGCCAGGCCGCTCCCCCGTTGATCAGTTTGACCAGCCAGGCCAGCAGCATCATCAAGGCGATGGACCGGACCAGGCTGATCTTGTCGGGTTCAAAGACTCGGCTGGAGAAAACGTTGAAGAAGAGCGGGGCGAGGGTCAGCGCCGCTAGCCAACCTGCTTCGATTACCGCATTGAGCCAGGCATCGAGTTTGGTCTTGGAAAACGTCATCTGAGTATACCAACCGTTCTGTCTAGGATTGCCCGGTGGCTGGCGCAGGCAGTATCGACCGTGTATCGTACCGCAGGGCGCGGGCGCGGTCAAGCTGGTTGGGACAGGACTATCCGTCCCCGTCGAGGATGACCTCGCGCCCGGTGCGTGCCGATTCATAGATGGCAACTACCAACTCCAGCGATTTGCGCGCCTCTGATCCGGGTGTGCCGGGGGGCCTGCCGCTCTGCACAGCCTGGACAAATTCACGCAGCACTTCGCGATGGCTGTAGCCGTAGACCGAGGGCGGGTCCACCACCTGGCTGGTGAGGATTTCGGCTTCCTGCTCCAGTTGGCCTTCCACCTTCCACAGCACGATGCGGTTGAGCGCGGTGCCACCGATCTTGACCGATCCGCGCTCGCCAAAGATCGACACCGATCCTTCCAGGTTTTGCGGCCAGGTGAGGGTCGATCCCTCGATGGTGGCCAGCGCGCCATTGGCAAAGCGGATCACGGCCACGCCCACATCTTCGGCCTCCATGCGGTGGGCCAGTGTGGCCGTATAGGCAAAGACCGAACGCACCGGCCCCAAGAACCACTGCAAGGCGTCGATGTGATGGATGCTCTGGTTCATCAGCGCGCCGCCGTCCATCGCCCAAGTGCCGTGCCAGTCATCTTCATAGTAAGACTGCGGGCGATACCAGCGCACCGTCGCGTTGCCCAGGTAGAGACGGCCCAGTTTGCCCTCATCGATCAGGGCGCGCAACTGCTGCATCGGGTGGTTGTAGCGGTTCTGCAGCACCACCCCCAGGGCGCGGCCTGTGGACTCGGCCACTTCGATCATGCGGTCGGCATCGTCCAGGGTGATGGCGATGGGCTTTTCCACCAGCACATGCTTTCCGGCGCGCAGCGCGTCGATGGCGACCTGGGCATGCAGCCCGCTGGGTACGCAGATGCTCACCGCGCCCACATCAGGCCGGGCCAACAGGTCGCGATAGTCGGTATAGGGGGCGGCATGGTACTCTTCGGCAAAATGGGCGGCGCGCGGGGGTTTGATATCCGCCACCGCGACCAACTTGGCGTCAGCAATCTGCTGGAGCGATTGGGCGTGGCGCGGGGCAACGCGGCCACAGCCGATCAGGCCAAAACGCAAACACATGGGGTTTACCCTCTTCTGCTCACGCGTCGAGGGCTTCCTGATAAAGCGCGATCATCCGGGTCAACATGGCCTCCTTGCTAAAGTGGGATCGGGCGTGAGCCTGGGCCGCTTCGCCCATGCGCTTGCGTAGCGGCGCATCCTGCAACAGCCGGTTGATGGCCGCGGCGAGCGCGGGCGCGTCCTCCGGCGGCACGACCAGCCCTGTCTCCTCATGCTGGTTGATAAACGATGTGCCGGTTCCCAACTCGGTGCTGATCAGGGGCAGCCCTGCGGCCATCGCCTCGGTGAGGACAATGCCAAAGGCCTCAGCGCGGTTGGTGGAGGGCAGCACAAAAAGGTCGGCGGCGTGATAGGCAACGAGTTTGTCTGCGTCGGGCGCTTCTCCCAAAAAGGTGACTTTGGCGGCCAGCCCTGCGTCAGCAACCTGTTGTTTCCAGGTCTGTTCCATCATGCCGGAGCCGATTACCAGCAGGTGGGCGTCGATCTGGTGCATGGCCTCGATCAGCACATGCAGCCCTTTATAGTGGCGGAGCTTGCCCACAAAGAGCAGCAGCGGCTTTCCATTGTAACGGGCGCGCCACTCTGCGGCGGCGGCCTCCAGCGCAGGGGTGGCTGTGTAGGCGTCAACCTCCAGCCCATAGGGGATGACACGGCATTTCTCCGCAAAGGCAGAGAGAAAAGGCGATGTGCGGATATAACTGGGGCTGGCGACGCTGATCAAGGCAGCGCGGCGCAGCACTTGCCAGAGAAAGGGGCGATAGAGCGCGCCCAGCAATCGTTGGCGTACAATGTCGCTGTGATAGCTGATCACGAACCGGCGGCTGCGCCCCAAGAAAAGTTGGCCCAGTTCGCCCGGCGGGTAGGGCAGGTGGGCATGGGCGATGTCCACCCCCCGTTCCATCTGGTAGATCAGCGGGTAAAAGGCCAGGCTCACGGGCGCGGACGAAACGGAGAAGAGCCGCCCGGCTTTGGTGACAGGCACGCCATCCATCGCCAGCCGTTCGGTGGCGCGCGCCGTGTTGGTCACCAACACCTGGGCGTCAATGCCGCAGGCACGCAGCCCGCGCACCAATTCACCCATATGGTTTTCGATGCCGCCGATGACCGGCGCATAGTCTTTGTAGAGATGCAGAACACGCATAAGGTTCTTTCTACGCCTCGCCTAGCAGCCGGTCATAGATAGCCGCGATCTTGGCGACCATGGCCGCGGCGGCGAAATGGCGGCGGGCGCGCTCACGACCTGCCGCGCCCATGCGCGCGGCCAGCGCGCCATCTTGTAACAGCCGCACCAATGCATCTGTCAATGATGCCACGTTCCGGCGTTCTGCCAAAATGCCGGTGATATTTTCGACCACTGCTTCGGCAAAGCCCCCGGCGCGCGTCCCCACAACGGGCAGCCCCGAGGCCATCGCCTCCAACACGGTCAGCGGCAGCCCTTCCCATCCCCAGGTGGTGAGGGTGTAGACATCTGAAGCGGCATAGACCGCGGGCAAGTCGGTGCGCCAGCCGGTCAGGGTGGCGGCTTCTGCCAGGTCATACTCTCTGATCAAGGCTTCGACCCTGGCGCGGTCTGGCCCATCGCCGACGATCAGCAGGTGGGCGGCAGGGCAGACCCGCCGCGCCTGGGCAAAGGCAGCGATCAGGGTGGGAAAGTCGCGCGGTTTGTAGAGACGGCAGACGGTCGTCACCAGCCGCGCCTCTGCGGGGATGCCTACCGCAGCGCGCCAGGCGGCGCGGTCGGCTAACGGCGCGGCAAAAGCGTCCACGTCAATCCCATTCCAGACCACGGCAACGCGGTTGGCGGGATAGACGCCGCTTTCCACCAGCGCAGCGCGTTCGGCCTGTGACACGGCCAGGGTCGCATCCACCAGCGGGGCCAGGGTACGTTCCAGCCCAATCTGGAGGCGGCGGCGCAGCGGTGGATAGTAGGGCGCGGCATAGCCATGCACGGTATAGACGATGCGCGGGCGGGCGCGCCCTACACTCAACGCGACCAGCCGCCCAAAGAGTGCGGCGCGCGCCCCGTGGAGATGCACCAGGTCTGCCTGCTGCATGGCGCGGCGCAGCGTGAACAAGGCGCGGGCCGATGCACCGGCAGCGATGGGGAGGGGGATGAAACTCAGCCCGGCGGCGGCGAAGTCGCGTGCGCCGACTGTGCCTCCGTCTTCGGGCATGGCGACGGTCACGGCGTAGCGCGCGGGGTCCAGCCGTCGCGCCAGTTCGCGCACATGCACCGCGCCGCCCCCGCGCGAAGATGCAATCACCTGCAAGATGCGCGTTTGGGTCATGGCTCTGCCTCCAGCAGCTTGGCAATCTCCGCCTCGAGGGTCTCGACCTGCACATCCCAGGAGGCGGCGACGGCAGCGGCGCGGCGCGCCTGGCGTTGGGCGGGTGTGGCGGGCTGGGCCAGGGCCGCTTGAATGGCGGCGTTGAACCCGGCGGGTGAGTCGGCGATGTGGATCAAGCGTGCATCGCGCTCTAGATAGGGCAGGCGTGTCGCCACCACCGCTTTCTCCAGGGCCAGGTATTCATAGAGTTTGAGCGGCGACAGCCCCTGTGTGTAGCGATTGACGCGGTAGGGGATCAGGCAGACATCGAAATGCGCCATGTAGTTGGGCACAGCGGACGGGGCGCAGGCCGGGATGAAATGCACATTGGCGAGGGCTTGCAATGGGGTCAGGTCGATCAGGTGGCGCTTGACCGGCCCCACCAGCACAAACTGCACCGCGGGCAACGCCTGTGCGGACGCGACCAGCAGCGGGACGTCTACCCGGTCGTCGAGCGTGCCGAGGAATCCAGCGCGCGGGCGGGGAATCGCTGCCAGCGATGGCGGTTCGGGCAGGTCGCGCTGCGTATCAAAAAGCTCCACGTCTACGCCGCCGGGCAGACAGATGGTATTGGGATTGTAGCGGCGTTTGGCTTCGGCCAACTCAGACGTGCGCGCCAGCACCAGGTCGACGCGGCGGCACAGTGCCGCTTCCATACGCGCGATGCTGCCGCGCGGGGTGGACGAGTACTTGGAGCGCCGTGCGGCTGGCCTGCACGCGCCTGTCGCCACGTCCCCGACCTCCGGGACGTCATCGCCGCCGGTCGCTGGCTCGGCCGAGGCGC
>CAZYQJ010000003.1:0-4800 GCA_964649925.1 uncultured Litorilinea sp. | reverse complement strand
GCGGCACAGTGCCGCTTCCATACGCGCGATGCTGCCGCGCGGGGTGAGCGGATAGTGCACCGCGGTGAAGTCGTCGATGCAGTGATAGACCACTGCGCGCGCTTCCAGCCGCCCCACCAGGGGCGCGCTGTTGGCCCAATAGGTCCACAGGATACTGGGCTGCCAGCCCAGACGGGCCAGCGCATGGCGCAGGTCGCGGCCCAGCAACCGCTGGTTGATGGCGTTTGTCCAGGGGTGATAGTAGATGGGCAGCACCGGCCGCGGGGTATAGACCAGCAGCCGGTCGCCGGGCGCGTGGTGGGTGGGGCGCAGCGTGCCCATGCGCTGCAGTGCCAGCCGTGTCCCCACCGGGTCGGAGATGAGCGAGTGCAGGGCGCGCGGCACGTCGACAAACAGCACGCGATGGCCGCGGCGTGCCAGCCGCAGTGCGATCTGCTGGCGCGAGCCGAACTGCGGCGCATCCCAATCTGTGGTGGAGAGAAAGACGAAGGTCTGCGGCGAATTCGTCATGCCTTACCGTGCGTCTTGCTGTGCCTGGATGCGCTGCATCAACGCCAGTTCGCGATCCACGATAGAGGCCAGGCTGAAGTGCTGTTCGGCGTGGGCGCGGGCGGCCTGGCCGAGGCAGGCGCGCAGCGGTTCGTCGTCCAGCAGACGGCGCAGCGCCGCCGCGATCCCTGCCGCGTCGGGCGTACAGAGCAGCCCTGTCCGTTCATGGTCGATCACCGTATTGATGCCCTGGACATCGCTGCCCACCACCGCCGCGCCGCAGGCCATCGCCTCGATCAGCGATTTGGGATGCCCTTCGTAGAGTGACGGCAGGATAAAGACCTGTGCCTGCTGGATCAGTGCGGGCAGTTCGGTGTTGGGCACGCGGCCCAAAAATTCGACTGTCAGGTTATGCTGCCGCGCATAGGCTTCCAACTGGGCCTGGTGGTTGCCCTGGCCGATGAGGGTGAGCGACGCACCGGGCAGATGGGTCATGGCCTCCAGCAGCGCGGCCAGGTTCTTTTCAGTATCCAGACGGCCCACAAAGCAGATACGCCCAGGGATCGGCGTCACGGTCGGGTCGGGCCGGAAGCGGTCGGTATCGACAAAGTTGGGGATCACCGTGATGCGGTCTGCCTCTACGCCGCTGTCGGCCATGACCTGCTGTTTCATCACCTCGGTGGTCAAGATCACGCCGGTGGCGTGGCGCAGGGCATAGCGTTCCAGCGGGCGGGCCAGCCGCGTCTTGACGCTGGGACCTGCACTTTTGGCAAAGGTGGATGCCCAGAGATACCCGGCGCGCACCAGCACCGGCTTGTGATAGCGCTTACCCGCCAGGATTGCGGTCCATGCGCCGTCTAGTTGGTTGGTCTTGTAGATCGTGGCGGCAGCCAATGCCTCGCGGTGGATCAGCGGTGCAACCAGGCTGTAGACATTGGGCGAGAGGCCATGCCGGTTGTAGAGAATCTCCACGTCGCCCAGATAGTCTTGATACTGCAACTCCTCCGGCCCGCCGCTGGTGACGATCTGCAGGCTGCCGATGTGGGGGCGCAGCCGCCGGTAGAGCGCGGCCTCGCGTTCGATGATGCCGACCTGATGCCAGGTCGCCAGCGGCGTGGAACGGGTCAAGAAGAGGACAAGGCGAATGTGCGAGTGATCGGACATGGTATGTGTCATTTGCGGAGGGTTACATAGGTTTGCCCGCCGCGCTGCCTCCGGTATCCGTTGGGTACGGTCTTGTAGGATGGCCCGCTGTCGACCACGCGAAAGCCGAGCGACCGGCAGACACGGGCCAGCGTGCCCGCGCGCACGACCAGGCTGGTGTGGTTGACCGGCGCGTCAACGATCTCCTTATAACCCTGACGCCAGTAGCGGACGCGGTTGGCGGGCGAGAGCTTGCTGAACGCGCCGACATAGAGTTGCGCCACACCCCCGGCCTTGAGGCAGCGGTAGGTCTCGCGCAGGTAGCTGACCAGGACATCGTATGTGGGCAGGTGTTGGAGTACGATAAAGGAATAGACGAGGTCCACGCTCTCCGATTCCACGTCAATCGTGCGTCCGGCGGTGCGGATCAGCAGGTAGTTGGTGCGGCCCTGTTGGCGCAGGAATTGGTCTACCTCGGCGGCGTTGTCGTGGATATCCACGCCGATAGCATGGCCGAAGTAGGCGCAGGCTGCGTTGAGGAGCCGCCCACCTCCATAGCCGATTTCCAGCGCCGTGCGCTTTTCCGGGTGGGTGATGGCCTCGGCCACTTTGTCTGTGAGGATGTGGCAGCGAAAATCCCAGAAGCCCTGCAGGATGGCTTGCTGGACGTTGTCCGCCTGGTTGAACCAATTTTGAAATGCATCGGTTCCCTCGGTAAAGGCCTGGCGGATGGCTGCACTGTACCGTTCTTGATGCTGTTGATCGGACAGAGGCTGATAGGTCATAAGCTAGATCCTCGCGTTCGGCGGGGGTCACACGTAACCGTCTACCGGCGCGCCCGCGCCTGATCGGCTGCATCCTGGAGCAGCGCAAGGTAGCGGCGCGCCACATCATCCATCTTCGGAACCGCGATCAAGTTTTGGAAGCTCTCATAGTGTTCGACTAGACAATCCAGTTGTGCCAGCAGGTCGTCGGGACCGTGAAAGGGCAGCCCACCCTGGCCCACCAACTCTGGATGCCCGCCATCGTCCAGATAGAGCGCGGGCAGACCGCAGGCCAACGCCTCGATCAGCGCGTTGGAGCAGGGGTCATTCTGGCTGGCGGTGATGTAAATATCATGCTGCCGCAGCAGGTCAGCTAGTTGCTCGGAGGGAACCGGGTCCACCGTGCGGATGCGCTCGAACTGCTCGGAGGCGCGGCCCACAAAGGTATACTCAAAACGATCCCAGTCCAAGTGTTCTTCCAGCCACTTATAGAGCGGCCCGCCCTTGCGCGGGTTGTCCGACCAACTGCTGGAGATCAGCCGGATCTTGCGGTCGCGGCTAAAGGCGATGCGCCCGCGCACATGGAAGATGGCCGGGTTTACCGCATTGTGTACCACAACCGGGTTCACAGGACGGTAACCCATCTCCAGGATGCGCTGATATGTCCAGTACGATTGCAGCACCGTGGCGGAAGCCAGGCGGGCGTTGAGATGAAAACACAACTCATCCTGCTCACGGTCTTTGCCGCGGACCAGGTAGATCGGGCCGTCGATGCGGTGGACAACGGCCAGCGGTTGTCTGGCCTGCAACTCGGCAAAACTCTCCAAATCGAACTGAACTGAGTTGAGCAGATAGGCGTCAATCCCCGGCCCGACCTGGTTTTCGACCACGCGCACATGTTGATCCAGCAGCGCGTTGCGCAGGGCGAGCATAAACTGGTTGCCGCCGCCATAGGGGGGCGGGCGAAAATCGTGCCACAGGCTGACGGTAAGACCCGACGCGCCTGTGGTCTGAGCGGGGGCGAGCAGCGCAGCACGTTTGCGCCGGTCGAGTTGGGGGCGGATGACCCTGCGCCACAGCCGCGCTACCACCGGGTTGCGCCGCAGTTGGTATTTGACGCGCTGTTTCCAACTCGTGGGCCGCGGCCTGAACTGGTCGGCGCGCAGCGGGCCGCCCGCGGCTGCCGCCTGGGGACCGTGGTAGACAGGCCATTGCTGCCAGTGAGCATAGAGTTCGCTGAAGCGATGCGTGGCGGCTTCGGGGACATAGGCGGCCTGCGCCTGCCGCTCGTTGGCGTCTACCGTCGCGGCCAGCCGGTCGCCGTGGATATCCTCCAGGATCGTTGCCACGGCTTCATGCGGGTAGCGATAGAGACAGGCCGGGTCCAGCAGGTCGGGTGCGATGCCCACGGGGGTGCTGACGATCTTGCAGCGTGCCAGCGCCGCCTCCGCGACCGAGCGCGGGCCGCCCTCAGAACGGCTGCTGACGATGTACAGGTCGATCAGGTTGTAGAGCAGATTGAGTTGGGGCTGTGGCAGGATGTTGCGGTCGGTGTCGTCGCGGCCTTCGGTGCGTTCCCCGACAAAGGTATAGGGGATGTGCAGGTCGTCCAGGGCGCGGCGGACCCAGAAGCGGCGCGGCCCGGCCAGGACCACATGCACGTTGGGGTGTTGGGCCATCACCCCGCGCACAATCTCCACAAAGATATCCGGCCCCTTGACCAACTTGGGACTGGTCAGGTCGCTGCCTTCGGTGTCGCGGTGAAAATTGCCGATCAGATAGGCACCGGCGGGAATGCCCCATTGGGCTTGCAGCGCGGCCAGGGCGGGGTCTGCGGCGGGCAGCGGTTTGAAGATGGAACGATCGCAGGTGTAGGGGATCAGCGTGGCGGCCTGTCCCTGGATCGCCACCTGATCCTGCGCCTGGCGGCTGTGGACGATCCAGTGGCTGACCTTGGCGGCAGCGGCACTGTAACCCGGCTCGGCCAGGTAGCGGAACGGCTCCCCCGGCATGTGGCTGACGATGCGTTTGCCGCGCAGCCATTCTTCGGGCGTGCGCGCGATCTCATCCCACCACATGGCATGGACGACATCACACGCCTGGATGTTGGTGGTGAATTCGACGACATCGGCCAGGGCGCGCCGCGTGAGGCGCAGGTCGTCGTCCAGCCCCCAGTTTTCGTTGTCGCCGCCGGTCAGAAAGACTTTGGGTTTAGTCGTCATGCCTTGACTCCTACCAAACCATAACCGGTGGTGTAGCTGCGTAGAAAGCGGGTGCGCGGCCCATCCGCGGGTAGCCGCGCCTCTGCCCAGAGCGCGCTGTGTTGGAGGATGCCCACCCCGACACCCGCCGCGGCGCGCAGGCCGCGGCCCAGTGCGTCTGTGGGCAGCAGTGCGTTGGCCGC
>CAZYQJ010000002.1:27079-27562 GCA_964649925.1 uncultured Litorilinea sp. | reverse complement strand
GCCCAACTGCTGCGCGGGCTGTTGTTGACTGCCAGCTTGCCGCCTAGCGAGGCGATGCTGGTGACGTTTTGGCAGAGCCTACGCGATCTTTTTCTCGCGGGCGCAGCCCCTGGCACAGACTTGGCAGCCCTGGAGGCTGCCTGGCGCCAGGCATGGGCCTGGAGCGCCAGCATGGCCGGGCTGCAAGGTGGGATAAGCCGCCTGCTTATTGCCTTGATCGCCCCCCTGGCCCTGTTGATCCAATGGTTGGTCTATGGGCTGGTCGGCCATGTGACGGCGCGCGCGATGGGCGGGCATGGCAAGTTAACCCAGACGCTGGGCGCAACCGCGCTGGTCGCCGCGCCGCGCCTGCTTTTGATCCTGACCGCGATCCCCTTTGTGGCAGTGAGCCAGTTGTTATTAGGGGCTTGGACGCTGCTGATCACCTATCGGGCGATTGAGGTCGTGCATGATCTGTCGTGGCAGCGGGCGACATGGGCCACG
>CAZYQJ010000002.1:877-27069 GCA_964649925.1 uncultured Litorilinea sp. | reverse complement strand
GCCGTTTACCTTGCTGGTGAGCCTCAGGGGGATGATGCCATGAGCAGCAGCTTTCTGCGCGCCGATGGCAGCCTGGAACCGCAACCTGAACGGATGACGGGCTGGCTGCCTTCGCCCACCCAAATGATGCAGGGAGCGCAGGGGCAGTTTGGCCCCCCGCTCGATGATGAGGCGGACACCGCAGCGACGGCGACGCCGTGGTATACCTCGATGCGCCAGGCGATGGGCATGGTCGTGCTGGCGGCGCTTGTGGCCGGGATCCTGCCGGTCGTGCTGGCCTGGATCCAGGCGGTGCGGCTGGGCACGGTGGTTCCGCTCGTCCAGATGGCGCAGTTTGCCGAATTGGGCCCCGATGCGACGCGCTGGATGGGGCCATTGGCGGCGCTGCTCTCCCCCATGCGGACGCTGGCCGGGATGCAGCCGTCCGTTTTCCCTGGCTGGCTGGCCGCGTTGATCAGCGCGCTTGGGGTGTGGATCAACTGGCCGCTGCGCTGGCTGGCCTGGTGGATCGTCTACGGCCTGGGCGTCATGGTCGGGGCGAAATTGTTGGGCGCGACCACCACACTCCAGCACTTTTATGCGCTCACCGCCTATGCCGCGCTGCCGCTGCTGCTGCTGGCGTTGGGGCCGATCCCCTTCCTGGGGGGCATTGCGACGCTGGTCGCGTTGGTCTGGGCAGCGGTGGTCTACATCTCCGCCACGCGTGCCGTCACAGGCTTCAGCCTAGCACGCACCCTGGTCTGCGTCGCCATGCCCGCCGCGGTGGGGGTTCTGCTGGGGCTGATGACGCTGGTAGCAACCATCGTCACGCTGCTGCGGATCAGTTTGTAGGCAAGTTCAGCGCCGGGCGCGCTTCCCGATCTACCCACCCAACAGGCTGCGTGCGAAGGCCAAATCCTCGACGATCAGCCGGTCGACGCTCTCTGGGTCGCTGTACTCGGCGGTGAGACAGATGGGGCCAGTGTAGTGGATCACCTTGAGTTTGGCGACCACGCGCGGCCAGTCGGCGCGGCCATAGCGCCCGCCGGTCCAATAGACCTTCCACGTCGCCACCGCTGCTTCCGGTCCGCTGGTGCGCCGCCAATAGCCGTTCTTGAGGTTGGCGATCATCAGCATATCGCCCACCACGTCCAGGGCCATCTCCGGCTCCATGCCTTCCAGGGCATTGTGGGCCGCGTCCCAGATCGCCCCTACATAGCGCCGGTCGTACCCCTTGAGCAGATGGTAGAGGCCAAACTCATGCACCCCCACAAACGCACCGGCATGGTTCTGTACGCCGATCCGTACCCCATACTGCTCACAGAAGGGCAGCGCCGCATCCAGCGCGCGCCGCGCCTCGTCCTCGGCTTCCCAGTAATTGCGGTCACGGCAGCGGAACATGACGCGGTTGAGGTCCACCCCTGCCGCGGCGCAGGCCGCATAGAGCCGTTCGTCGTCCAGCGGCAGGTCGGCGGCCACGTTGAGGATGCGCACGCCGTACTCTCCCAACACGCGCGCGGCGTGCGGTAAGTCCTGCTCGATGCTCTCCGGCTGGCAGACAAACCCAGGGCGCACCGGCAGTTCGATCCACGCCACCCCCAGCCCTTGCATCTTTTTGCCGAGTTCGGGCAGGGAGAGCGTTTTCCACGGTTTGACAAAGACAGCCAACGGCTGGTTGGCGCTCATGGCAGTTCTCGCTTCTTATGATGTAGCTGATGAGGCATCTGATATCAGAAGGTGATTAGGGCCAGTGGCAGCGCCCTTGCCCCAGGTCGTGCGCTTCCAGATGGGCGCGCAGCCCGCTCATACGCTCGGTCTGCATCCCCAAACCCGGCCCGCACAGGCTGTGGGTGCGCGCCACCCCGTTTTGCACATGAAAGAGATCAGGATGCACCTGCGCCGCTAACTCGTTCGCGGCAGGGAAGAACTGGCGCGAGTTGGCCTCCACCCCCAGGATCGTATGCGTGCGCGCCGCCAGCCCCACCGAATGGAGCAACGCCAGTGATGGATTGGTCAAATCCTGCACGGCATAGGGGATGCGTGCCATCTCCGCCAGCGGCACAAAGAGCAGGTCGGCGCTGAGACACTTGCAGCTTTTGAGGGCGATCCCCGACCAGCCCAACTCACGCGCCAGGTAAAAATCCTCCACCGTCGTCAGGCTTTCGTCGATCAGGACGGGCTTGTGCTGGGCAATCGGGCGCATATCCCAGTGGTTCGCTGTCAGGTCGCGCTCGGTCGGCTGTTCGATGTAGAGGATTTCATCATAGACTTGGGGCGCTTGCTCGGCCAGCGTGCGCAGGTAGGCCACCATGTACTCCGGCGACTCGCACTGTTCATTGGTATCGGCAGTGAGATAGGGGCGCGGCGGCAGATCGGGCCGCTGCGTGGCGCGCACCTCATGATAGATGGCCGACACCGCGCGCGTGCGCGCCAGATCCCATTTCAGGTCGCGGCCATTGAGTTTGACCTTGAGGCAAAAGACGCCATCGCGCACGATCCAGTCATCCAGCGAATTTGGGATGCCGTCTTGGGGAAAGCTGTCGGGCACGTCGCCGCGCAATAAGATATCCAGCCCGCCCACCAGGTGAAAGATGGGCACCGCGGGCAGATAGTCCTGGCGCAGAAACTGCGACGGGTAGACACCCGCAAACTCCGGCCCCAGGTAGCGCGATAGGTCATGCGCCATCTGTTGCGGCCCATGCCCCCGGTAGGCGTCGATGCCGTTGACCTTGCCAAAGGCGTCATGGATCGCATGGTCTACCGGGCTGGCGCAGATCAGCGCGCCCAAGAACGGCATCTCCTCGCCGGGTGTGTGGCGTGCGCACAGGGCTTGGTTGAGCCGCCGCAGTTCGCCCTCGGTCGCCATAAACAGGTCAATCGGGTGGGCATAGTCGCGCACCTCGACCACCGTGCGCGCGTAGGCGTCCATCAGGTCTTGCATCACCTGGTTCTTGGCTGCATGGGCGGCGCGTGACACAGGCCAGGCCCACAAGTCCATCAGGAACATCGCGCCCCAGCCCTCGGCGCGCGCCCCGCTGCGGTTTTCTACCACAGCGCGCACATAGCCGATGGGCAGTTCCTCCACTACCACCGCGCCAAACTTAAGCGGCGTGCGGCAGCGCACAGGCACTTTATAGGTCTGAATTTCGATGACATGAATATCGCTCTGCATAAATGGCCTCCGGGCTAGGCCATGATCGCCAGGCGTTCGGCGGGAACGGCCAGGCGCGGGGTCTCGCCTGCAAAGAAGCGCGCCATATCCTCGGCAATCGCTTCGACCAGGCGCAGACGGGTTTCGATGGTATGGCCGGAGATGTGGGGCGTCAAAAAGACATTGCCCAGGTCGCGCAGCGGGTCGTTGGGCGGCAGCGGTTCCTGGTCAAACACGTCCAGAAAGGCCCGGATGCGCCCGCGGCGCAGTTCGGCCAGCAGCGCGGCGGAGTCGATCACCCAGGTGCGCGCCGTGTTGATCAGCAGCGCACCATCGCGCATGGCCTGAAAATGGGATGCGCCGATCATCTGTTTGGTTTCGGGCGTGCTGGGGGCATGGATCGAGACAATGTCGCTCTCGGCAAAAAGCGCATCCAGCGACACGCGCTGCACGCCCAGCGCGCGGCTTTCGGCCTCGTCCAGATAAGGATCGTAGACCAGAATCTTACAGCCAAAGGGATCCAGCAACTTGATCACGCGGCGGCCCACCATGCTGGCCGAGACAATGCCCACGGTCTTGGCATAGAGACAGTGGGCGAAATCCTCGTCAGGGGTCTTCCAGCCGCGCGCCTGCTTCATCAGCGCGTCATAGCGCACGAGATTGCGCTGCCCGCTGAGGATCGCCCACAGCGTAAATTCGGCCACTGCATCGGCAATGACCGCCGCGCCGCTGAGGACAACGATCCCGCGCGCATAGCCCGCGGCGGGCATCAGTTTCTTGACGCTGCCCGCGGCATGGCCCACGATCCGCAGGCTGTCGGCGGCTTCCAGCAGTTCAGGGGTCAAGACCGGCGTCCCCCAGGAGGTAATGACCGCTTCGGCCCCTGGCAGCAGTTCGGCCAGTTCGTCGGGGGTGAGGTCACGGTCGTTCTCATTCCAGACGACCGTCCCCAGCCCGTCGAGGATAGAGCGGGCGCGTGCGGATAAGATATCGCGCGAGAGACCCGTGCGCGGAAGATAGACGATCTTACGAGTGGACATAGCCTGCTCCTTTGACTCAGCCCTTCACGCCGCTGAGTGAGATGCCTTGGATGATATAGCGCTGCATCACGATGAAAATGAGAAAGGTCGGTAGAAACCCAATGACCGCTCCGGCCATATCCAGACCGGCATCGCCGCCGGAGCGCGCCACTGTGCCCAGCCCCACCGTCAGGGTGAGCAACGTCGCCTTAGAGGTGACGACCATCGGGTAGAAGAATGAGTTCCAGTTGCCCATAAACCGCAGCACGGCCAGCGTCGCCATGGCCGGTTTGAGTTGGGGTGTCAGGATCGACCAGTAGATTTGCCACAGGTTCGCCCCATCCATCGTGGCGGCATCATCATAGTCGCGCGGGATCGAGAGGTATTGCTGCCGCATCAGGAAGGTACCAAAGATGGAGGCAAACCACGGGCCGATCAGCGCCGTATAGGTGTTCACCAACCCCAAGTCCGACAGGACGACAAACTGCGGCACAATCAGCGCGGCTTCGGGCATCATCAGGATGCCCAAGAAGAGCGTAAAGATCACCTGCTTGCCGATGAACTCGCCGCGGGCGAACGCATACCCGGCCATGGTCGAGGTGATGACGCCGCCCAGGGTCGACACGAAGGCGACAAAGACGCTGTTAAAGAGCCAGCGCAGTGCCAGCGTGCGGGTAAAGAGCGTGTGAAAGTTCTCCAGCGTAATGGGGTTGGGCGGGAATTCAATCGGAAATGTGATAAAGCGGATGTTCTCGGTGAACGAGACCGTAAGCATGATCAGGAAAGGGCCAGCCGTAGAGACAGCCACCCCGATCATCAACAGATAGACCAGGGTCTGGCGGATGATCGCCCCTGTATGGACCTTGCGCCGCCGCTGTGTCGATTGCGCCTCTGGAGTGTGATTCAGTGGTTCGGCAACAGCCATTCCGACCTCCTAGTAGATATCCTCGCCAAAGCGAAGATACTTGCTTTGGAGAAACGTGATGAGCAGGACGATCAGGAAAAAGACAATCGACAACGCCGAGGCATAGCCGAACCGGCCAAAGTTGAACGCCTGCGAATAGATATGATAGGCGAGGGTGGTCGTCGCATAGACAGGCCCGCCGCCGGTCAGGATAAAAATGGACCCAAAGACCTGGAGCGCGGCAATGGTCGAGACCACGACGATAAAGGCGGCTGTGGGGCGCAGCATGGGGATCGTCACATAGCGGTGCAGCCGCCAGCCATCAGCGCCGTCCACCTTGGCAGCGTCATACAGTTCTGTCGGGATGCCCTGCAGCCCGGCCAGCCAGATGATCATATAGTAGCCAAAGGCTTCCCACAGGCTGATGGCGACCACGCTCGGCATCGCCTGGTTGACATCCAACAGAAAGTTCTGCGGGGGAATCCCCACCAGCCCGAACAAATAGTTAATCGGCCCGTCGGGCCGCGGCGAGAGAAAACGCCGGAAGATGAGGGCCAGCACGGCAATTGACGTGACATTGGGCAGAAAGTAGAGGGCGCGGAAAAAGCGCATCCCAGGCAGGGGACGGTTGACCAAGATTGCAGCTAGCAGCGAGATCGCCAGCAGCACCGGCACATACATCAAGCTGAATTCGGCTGTGTTGACCAGCGCGCGGTGAAAGTGCTCATCCGTAAAGGTGGTGGTGAAGTTGCCCAGGCCGACGAACTCACGATTTGACAGCAGATCGGTCTCATAGAATGAAGTGGCGATCATCGACAGCCAAGGGACAAAGTTGAACACCACAAAGACGATCAAGTTGATGAGGATGAACGGATACCACGGAAGCGAACGCCGAATCTGTTTTCGCCAGGAGGTTGAACGGGGGAGGGCCGCAAGTGCCGCTTGGGTCGTGGACATGGGCAGTCTCCTCTTGCCGGAGAATCAGTGCAATCGAGCAAACGCAGACAGCAGAGGGTCTGCCCCACCGCGGCCACGATGGGGCAGACTCGCCGAGCTAACCGTATCGTTCGGCCAGCAGCGCCGACAACTCGGCGTCGATGGCCTCAAGCGCCTGTTCCACGGTCTCCACACCCAACACGGCTGCCTGGAAGTGCGGGCCGCAGACAACCTTGCTCTCCTGCCACAGCGTGTTGGTATCCACACCGGCGAAGAGATAGGGGGAGAAGCGCGACACATGGTCAACGACACAGGCATCAGGCTGCCACAGTTCCTTGGACTTTGTCCCGACAGGCGAAGCTCCGGCCAGGTTGCAGTACATGCCGATATTCTCCGGGGTGATCATGAACTTCACCCAAGTCAGCGCCGCGTCCTTGGCATCTGACTGCTTGGTGATAGCCCATCCCTGGCCCGACACGATGCCCGCGACCAGCGGCAGCGATTCATCGCGGTGGCGCGGATGGCCCTGCACATACTCCAGTTCCGGACTAGATTCCACATCCAACACACACGCCGCATCCTCGGTACGGTTGGTGACTTGCTCCAGGGCCAGCCAGTAATCCGGCAGGCCTTCGCCCTCGTCATCACTCCCGATCGCGTATTCGAGTGGAACCCAACCGTTCTGATATTCGGTGACCCAGCGCGTCAGGGCGTCAATGGCCGGTTGTTCCGTCATGTAGGTGCGCGTCCGGTCTTCGCTATAGACTGTTCCGCCCGCCTCATGCACGGTGGTCAGCCATTCCGTCCAGTTCATGGTGCTGATCGCTTCGAGGTAGTAGCCTGCGGCCTTGGCCTGTTCCGCCAAGCCGTAGAGATCATCCCATGTCTGGAATTGGGCGGTAGCCGGATCATGGCCCAGTTCGCGCAGCAGCGCGCCGTTATAGCCGATGCCGTTGACCTCGGCCTCAGTGAGCGGCATATAGAGTTCGCCGTCCATGCTGGCCGCATCCAACTCGGCCTGGCTGTAGTCGGCCAAATCTTCTTCGGTCAACAGGTCGGTCAGGGGCAGGATCACGTCCTTTTCGATGTAGGCGGGGGTGGTGTCCGTCGTGGCAAACCAGATGTCAGGCGGTGTGCCCGCGGCGGCCGCGGCATAGAGCTTTTCACGGCGTCCACCCCAAGGCTGCACGTCGATCTGGGTCCCGATCTCCGGATGCAGTTCATGGAACTTCTCCATCATCGGCTTGTAGACAATCTCCGCGTCGTTCTCGGTGCGGGGATAGGTCCAGATCTCCAGCACAACCTCGGACGACCCCTCCGCGCCAGTCTCAGCCCCCTCGGTGGAGGGTGCAGTGGGCGCAACGCAAGAAGCCAAAATCGGACCGGCAGACAATGCCGCCACCACTTTCAAGAACGATCTTCGGTTCATCTTCTCCTCCAGTAAGTGAGTCAGTCGGTAAGTGGGGTTGGGCAGACGATAGGCCATAGATACTCGAATGACAGGGGACCAATGTAACATTGTGATCGAGGAACAATGCGTGCTTTGAGTGTAACACCTGCGCGACACTTTGTCAATCACTTTACAAAAGTCTACGGTTCTAAATCTCGCCACACTGGAGAAGCGTTGCAGCACTCTCCAAAAACTGGACCAAGTTTCGTCATATTATTGACGAAGTCGCCTGTCGGGCGTACAATGCAAGCCAAACCAGGTTGCCCGTTTGGTCGAATCAACCGGGTGCGCTTTAATAAAGCGATCTATACACCGAACCAGAAAAACAGCGTGAAGACACTCACCAGCCAGCCTGAATCACTCAAAATACTCAACCGGACGCGCGCCCTGGAAATCCTCCAGCAGGAGCGCATCCTCTCGCGGCCGGAACTTGCCAAACGCACCGGGCTCAGCCGCGCTACGGTTGCCCTTCTGGTGGACGAACTGCGTTCTGTGGGATTGGTACGCGAACGAGGGCTGGGCGATTCTGGGGGTGGACGTCCGCCCGTGCTGCTGGAGTTCAACCCGCGCGCGTCCCTCGCCCTGGGGGCGCGCCTGCGCGACCACGCCTGGGGCATTGTCCTCACCGATTTGGATGGCAACGTGGTGCGCCGCATGAACGTGCCGCTGGTGGGACTGTCCCCCGAATCAGCCATTCTGGCGCTGCAACAAGGGGTAGCCGCCATGACTGCCGACCTGGATGGCGATCGGCTTCTGCCTGCCATCGGGTTGGGGACGCCGGGACTGGTGGATATGGCGGCGGGCGTCGTCCGCACCGCGGTGGACGTGGGCTGGTTTGACGTGCCATTTGGCGAGATGGCGCAAGAGGCTCTGGGAATGCCCGTCTACGTGGCCAACCGCAGCCGTGTCGGCGCACTGGCGGAATTGTGGGCCGGGCGCGGCCAGAAAGTGCAAAACCTGATCTACGTCGCCATCGGCACGGGCATCGCCGCCGGGGTGGTCATCCAGGGGCAGTTGTATTGGGGGACCAATTCCAGCGCAGGCGAGTTGGGACACATCACAATTGTGCCCGATGGCCCCTTGTGCGGGTGCGGGAATCGCGGCTGCCTGCAAGCCCTTGCCTCCGGGCCTGCCATTGCCAACCGGGCGCGTGAGCAGTTGCGCTTTGCTGCCAATACGCACCTACTGGCGATGGTGGACGGGCATCCTGAACGCATCGTAGCTGAAACCGTCTTTGCCGCGGCGGAGCAGGGGGATGCCCTGGCGCTTCAGATCGTTGAGGAGACGGGGCGCTATCTGGGCATTGCTGTGGCGACCTTAATCAACCTCTTCAATCCAGAACTGATCGTCCTGGGCGGCCCGGTGGGACAACACGGCCACGTGCTGCTTGACCCCCTGCGCGCCGAAGTCCAGCGGCGTGCGATGGCCTATCCGCTTTCAGCCGTACACATCACCACCAGCACCTTGGGGCCGGATTCCGGCGCAGTCGGGGCCGCAGTCCTGGTGCTGCAGCGCGCCGGTGAGCTTTTCTTCGCCGGAAATTAGAGAGTGCAGCGGCAGAGTTTACACGGTGAGGGTGCACAGCCGCGCGTACAGCGGGCGCACATTCATCTGCCGGGCAGGAGGATGCCTGATTGGCAGTGCGCGGGCGTAGTCCTGTTCAGCCCCTCCGATGGGACAGATCAACCCATATCAGGGCTTGGATGTCGCAGCGTCTTCGGCTGCGGATGGCTACCAGGTGACCATGCCTCGCGCGGGATCAGCCGGTTGTTCAGCACAAGATGCTGCGGCGTGCCGTCAAGTTCGCCGTCTATCTGAGCAATCAGCAGTTCGACGGCGCGGCGGCCCATCTCGCGTGCGGGTTGCTCGATCAGGGTCAGCGGCGGGCGATAGAGCCGCGCGGTCTTGAACGCACCGAAGCCTGCGACATCCACCGGATCCGGCCAGGTCAGCCCCAGGTCCTGTATCGCCATGACCGCGCCCTGTACCATCACGTTGTTAAAGACAAAGAGCGCATCGGGGGGCGTGGGCTGTGACAGCACCCGTCGCGCCGCCGCATAGCCGCCATCCAAATTTGCCCATCCACAGACCACCAGTGTTTCATCCAGCGGTAGTCCGGCCCCTGCCAATGCCTGCCGGTAGCCATTCAAGCGGGCAGTCGTCGTATAGACGTCGGGGAGCCCCGTAACGGCTGCAATGCGCCGCTTGCCCTGCCGGATCAAGTGCTGCACACAGGCGCGGGCTACGGCTTCATCGTCAGAGACAATCGAGCTAAACGCCAGATGGTCGAGCCGCCGGTTGATCAAGACGATGGGGAGCCGCCCCCGCTGATAGACCTCCAGATAGGGCGCATCGCCCGGCGCGGGGGCCAGGATGATCCCAGCGATCAATTGCTGATCCAGCACCTCCAGATAGGCCTTCTCCTGCTGAGAGTTTCCATCCGTGTTGCAGACGATCAAGTTATAGCCGTACTGGCGGGCGACCTGCTCCGCCGCGTGGGCCGCCTCCGTGAAGAAGACGTTCTCGATCGTGGAGACAATAAAGCCGAACAGGTTGGTGCGGCGGCGGCGCATGGATCGGGCGACGCGGTCGAGCCGGTAGTCCAGTACATGAATCGAGTCCAGCACCCGTGCACGCGTCGCCTCGCTGACATGCGAAGAACCGGACAGCACCCGGCTGACGGTGGCTACCGACACGCCTGCCCGTTCGGCTACATCCTTAACGGTTGCCACAACGACTCGCCCGTCAGCAGGGAAAAGCGATAGCTACCATTGATCAAGATCATGGCCCGATGTACAGATTGGGCATTCTGGACAGACATGGCGCGGGTCACAGGCGATTGCGTACCTTGACTTTCTGAGAGTATCATGGATATGATTAGCCTATCTTGGTGTAATCGATTACAGACCCTAACAGATGCGCATGCGGTTGTCAACCCTCAATTTGCGGCTTCTCGGCATCTCCCCCACCCTGGCCTGCTGGAAATAGGGTTGCATGCTCCCCGCATCTGGGTTATCCTGTTCATCGCTCCCCAACATCCCAGCATGCCTAGTTGTACGGCTCTCGGACCGAGCGCCATGCGACGTCTCCCCAGCCTTTATCGCTCACGCATGCATGGTCGCTCCTAACTCACGCCACCTGTTGGGCGTACCGTTCGTTTGATGATCCTGTGGCTCTCAATCGTGCGGAAACCTCCTTGCTTGCACTGCTCTCCCTGCACGGGCCAACTAGACAGCACGACACATATTTACCAGCGTTGTGGTTCTTGGACATGCACTTGGCTGCGACCGTGAGCGTGCGGTCCCTTCTGTCGGTCTATTCGGGGTATCCTAAAAGGAGAGTCACCATGAACGCAAACTCAATTTATAGGGAGTAAGTTCACATGCTTCACTACCGTCCGCTCGGCAGTACCGGTGTTCAAGTTTCTGAGATCGCAATGGGTTGTAACCGTCTGGGTGAACCAGCCATGCCCGACAGCCACTGGGTCAACCTGGTACAGCGCGCCGCCGATTTGGGAGTCACCCTCTTTGACACCTCCGAATCGTATGGCTGGGGGCGCAGTGAGGAGATCTTGGGTCAAGCCCTGGGCAACCGCGATGATGTGCTGGTAGCGACTAAGGTCAGCCGCATACGCGAGAGCAACGCCAAAGACTTTTCAGCGGCGCGCATCATGCAGCAGGTAGAGGGCAGCCTGCGCCGTCTGCGCCGCGACCGCATCGACATCTACCAACTGCACAGCCCCAGCCTGGCCGACTTGCAGCGTTTTGACTGGCCGGAGGCTATGACCCGGCTGCGCGATCAGGGCAAGATCTGTTTTATTGGCGTCTCGATCAACGATGCTGACAGCGGACACTGGCTGATCGAACAGGGGCTAGTCCAGGTCTTCCAGGTTGCCTATAACATGCTTGAGCCATCCGTAGGCGAGGCAATCTTTTCACAAGCGCAGGCCACTGGAGTGGGCCTCCTGGTGCGCGTGCCTATGGCGCAGGGCATCCTGACCGGCAAATTCCGGCCCGGCGAGCCGGTAGCGGAGGGCCATCGCGCCCACCTCGCCGGAGCCAAGATGGACCGGCTGATTGCCGCGACAGAGGAGTATCGCAGCCTGGCGGAGCAGGCCAGCCTGCCATTGGGCCATTTGGCACTGCGCTACGCCATCAGCCCTCAGGCTGTATCTGCCGTGATTCCGGGGGCGCGGAATGTAGAGCAGCTAGAACAAAATCTGGCGGCAAGCAATGGCGTGGGCCTCTCGCCTGCGGAGTTGGAAGCAATCGCCGCCATTCAGGCGCGCACCGATTCAGTAGCGGCCCGTTGACCCGCGGCTGTTCAGCCGCCTAAATTCATAGATTCAAACCCATTCACCCGCACTTCATCAACCATCTAGACGGGAGCAAGCCGTTATGAGTCCCTGGTGGGAATCCTTTCCCTGGCGTGAAATCCAGACTAACCTGCGCGAGATTGACATGCAGGATATCGACGCGGCGCAAGTCGTGCGCGATCTGCAGACCTTTAAGGCCAACGTCTTGATGATCAACGCCGCGGGGATCATCGCCAGCTATCCGACCGAACTGCCCTTTCACTTTCAAAGCCCCTATCTGACCGGCGACAGCCTGGCCGATATTATTGCCGCCTGTCATGACGCGGGGATTCGGGTGGTGGCGCGCACCGACTTTTCCAAGGTGCGCCGTCCCATCTATGAGCAGCACCCCGAATGGGCCTACCTCAGCCCGGCGGGCGATATCATCGATTATCATGGCGACATCGCCGTCTGTATCAATGGGGCCTATCAGCAGGAGTATGCCCTAAAGATCATCGAAGAATGTCTGAACAAACACGACTTTGATGGCATCTTCTTCAACATGGGCGGCTATCAAACGCGCGACTACAGCGGCAACTACTACGGCCCCTGCCAGTGCGCCAACTGCCGCCGCGGCTTTGCCGAGATGTTTGGGCTGGACCTGCCGACGCGCGAAGACCTGGATGACCCCATCTATCGCAAGTACGTGCAGTTCAAAAACGCCACGCTGCGCGCCCACCATGAGAAGGTCTACACCTTTATCCACAGCCGCTGGCCGCATATCGCTATCGCCAACCATCGCGAATTTGGCGAAGGCTTTATCCGCCAGGAGTCCAACACCGCGCTAAATCGCCCCCTGCCGCACTGGCAGTACAGCGCATCCGACAACACCAAATGGGCGGTGACCAACTACCCCAAGATGGTCTCCAGCAACACCACAGTGGACTTTATCGACTTCCCCACACGCCATGTAGCGGTCTCGCCCTACCAGCAAAGCCTGCGCCTGGTGCAATCGCTGGCGCATGGCGGCGCGCTCGACTATTACCTGATCGGGCGGCTGGACAACCACCGCGACCGATCCGGCTATGCAGGCATTCAGGAGATCTTCCACTACCACGCCGCCCATGAAGCCGATTATGGGCCGCGCACATCGCAGGCCAACGTGGCGCTGCTGCACGGGGCGCAGGGCAATATCAACGAATACCGCGGCTGGTTCCGCATCCTCAGCGAGCACCACTTCTTGTTTGACACGGTGCTGGCCGAAGCCGCCTTGGACTTATCCTGGGACAAATATCAGGCGTTTGTGCTGCCCGACTTTCAGCCCATCGGCGATGCGCTGGCGGCGCGGCTGGATGCGTTTGTGCAGGCGGGCGGCACCTTGATCGCCAGCGGGCGCAGCGGCTGGCGTGATGAACACTGGGAGCCACGCGCCGAGCCGGGGCTGCAGAGCCTGGGCATCGCCCATGTGCTGCGCGAGCGCGAGATGCGAGCCGGTTATTTCGAGGTTGAGGACAAGGCACACTTCCCGCGGCTGGCCGAAAGCGACCTGCTCTATATCGATGGGCCGTATGTCTATGCCGATTATGTGGAAGGGGCCGAGATGCGCCTCAAACTGCTGCCGCCACAGCCCTTTGGCCCGCCCGAACGCACCTATTCGCCGCTGCCCGTCACCGAGCATCCCGGCTTTGTGGTGAACCCCTTTGGCGAAGGCAAAGCGGTCTATGTGCCGTGGCTGCCGGGGGCACTCTTCTACCGCCAGGGATACCCCAACACCAGCGAGTTTGTGGCCGACCTGGTCGAACACGTCGCCGGGGTGACGCGCGTGGAGGGCAACCTGTCGCCGATGGTGGAGGTGACACACTTCAAGGCGCGCAGCGGTGACTTTGACCTGGTGCATCTGGTCAATGGGTCGGGCCACTTTGGCACAAGCTTTTTTGCGCCGGTGACGATGCAGGATGTGGAGGTGCGCCTGCCCTACCCATCGCAGCCACAGTCGGTGCGGAGCCTGGTCACAGGTCAGCCGTGTGACCATCGTTGGCAGGAGGGGCGGTTGGCGCTGCGTGTGCCGCGGCTGGAGTTGTTCGAGGCGCTGCGGATCGAATAACCAGGGGCTGACACCGCGCCTGACCACAGCGCAACAGTGGTGGAAAGACGAAGGAGGGGGCAGGAAAGGCGACCCGCGATGATGTGACACGAGGAGGCTGCATTCAGCGCAGCAAGTGGAGGTGCAAACGATGATCCATCTCAATCGTAAGCAGATGAGCTATCTGCGCGGCTATCTCTTTATCTCACCCTGGCTGGTGGGGTTGATCTTACTCTATCTGGGGCCGATGATCCTCTCGCTCTACATGAGCACAACCAACTGGGACCTTTTCACGCCCCCGCGCTTTATCGGCCTGGAGAACTACAGCCGCATGATGCAGGACGGGCTTTTCTGGAAATCGCTCGTCAACACGGTGATCTATGTCGGCGGTCGAGTGCCTCTGGTGCTGATCCTGGCGCTGGTGGTGGCGATCCTGCTCAATCAGAACATACCTGGGCGCAACTTCTTACGTACTGCCTACTACCTGCCCGTGGTGACGCCCCAGGTCGCTATGTTTCTGCTCTGGGTCTGGATGTTCGAGCCAAACGTGGGCATCATCAACCATGTGCTGGGGTGGTTCGGAGTGGAACCCGGTCCCCAATGGTTGGGCCATCCCTTCTGGGCGAAACCGGCGTTGATCATCGTCAGCGCCTGGGGCATCGGCTCCATCATGGTGATCTTTCTGGCCGGGCTGCAAGGGGTTCCCCAACACCTGTACGAAGCCGCTGAACTGGATGGTGCGTCGGCCTGGCACAAGGTTTTCTATGTCACGCTGCCCATGATCACGCCGGTGATCTTCTTCAACCTGATCATGGGGATCATTGGCTCCTTTCAGGTCTTTACCAAGGCCATCGTCATGACCGGCGGCGGCCCGGCCAATGCCACGCTGATGTATGTGCTTTACCTGTATAACCAGGCGTTTCTCTGGTTCCGCATGGGCTATGGGGCCGCGCTGGCCTGGGTGCTGTTTGCCATCCTGTTTGTCTTTACCTACATCATGTTCAAGCGGTCGGCATGGGTGTACTACGAGGGGAGGAAATGACTATGGCGGAAAAGACCCTGCGCCTGCCGGTACCGGCTGCCCCAGCACGCCTGGCCTGGTGGCAGCATAAAGGCATCCGTTCACGGATCGGGCGGACCATCGCCTTCCTGCTGGCATTCTTGGGTGCGCTGGCCTTCCTGGTGCCTTTTTTGTGGGCTGTCTCCACATCGCTCAAGCCATCCCACCAGATCTTTGCCGACCCGCCCATCTGGATTCCCAATCCAGTGTTGTACAGCAACTATGCGGATGCACTCACCGAGTTGCCTTTTGTGCGCTATTTCGCCAACACCAGCATTATCACCTTTGGCGCGCTCATTGGCGAGGTGCTTTCCAGCACGCTGGTGGCCTATGGCTTTGCGCGCATGCGCTTTCCGGGGCGCGACGTGCTCTTTCTGATCCTGTTGGGCACGATGATGCTGCCCATGCAGGTGACGATGATCCCGATCTTCATCATCTTCCGTTCGCTAGGCTGGGTGGACACCTTTCTGCCGCTGATTGTGCCTGCCTATTTTGGCAGCCCATTTTACATCTTTCTGCTGCGCCAGTTCTTTCTCACTATCCCCGGTGATCTGGAAGATGCGGCATTCATCGACGGCGCGACCCATGTCCAAACCCTCTGGCGCATCTTCGTGCCGCTCTCGCTTCCGGCCATGGCAACGGTGGCCGTCTTTAGCTTTATGCACCACTGGCAAGATTTCTTCATGCCCCTGATCTATCTCAACTCCAAAGAGTTGAAGACCGTCTCACTGGCACTGCAGATGTTCCGGGCCGAGTTCAGCACCGACTGGAACTTGATGATGGCGGCTGCGGTCACCACATCGATCCCGTGCCTGCTGCTCTTCTTCTTCGCCCAACGCTACTTCATTAGCGGCATTGTGATGACGGGGATGAAAGACTAAGACTGAGAAAGGAGGCAACCGCAATCCGACGAAGGTAAGCAACGGCCCGGCGATGCAAGCTCCCTATGATAGTGCATTGCACATCAGTCTGCCCGTAGACCCGCAAGTCTTCAATTCGGATGAAGTGGTATACCAGAGGAGGTTTACATGTCAGCAGGAACTGCCAAAGTGACAAGACGGGCTTTTTTGCAGTGGGCCGGAATGGGCATGGCGGGCGCCGCGCTCGCCGCCTGCGCGCCCGCTGCATCCCCTGGGGCGTCCGGCGAGGCCAGCAGTGAAGCGGCTGACTCACCAAGTCAAGCGACCCCCACCGTCGCCTTCTGGCTGATCGGCGGCCAGCAGTGGGATGATTTCTACAATCAAACCATCTTCCCCCAATTTTACGAGGCCCATCCCGACATCAAGATGGAGACCACGATTTTGGGAAGCTGGACTGACCTGTACAACAAGTTGGTCACGTCGGCGGCAGGGGGCGCGCCGCCGGAATTGGCCCGCCAGAAAGACTTCTTCACCCCAGACTTTGCCGTGCGCGGCATCATGCAGCCGCTGGACGACTACGTTGCCGCCTCCGACCATATCACCGCCGATGCCTATCTGCCCCTGGCCTGGGAAAACGCGCATTGGGACGGCAAGCTGGTCGCCATGCCGCTGCATATCTTTATCCACTACCTGCACATGAGCAACGAGTTGTTTGAGGGCGCGGGGCTGATGAACGACGACGGAACACCCCAAGCCCCAGATAACTGGGATCAGTTGAAGGAGACAGCGGCGGCCATCTCACGACCGGATGAGGGCGTCTTTGGCCTGATGCTGCGCGACTACGGCGGCGAAGAAGATACAGTCAACTTCTTCCATGTCCTGCTCACGCAGGCAGGGGGCGAATTCATCGACGAGAACTATGAAACGTTCCTCTTTAACAGCGAAGCCGGGCTGGATGCGCTGACCTTCCAGGTTGACCTGATCAAAGAGGGGCTGTGCCTGCCGCCGGGTACGCCGACCGAAGGCGTGATCGAGAACAACAAGGTGGGCATGTGGTGGCACGCCGCTAACTACTGGGTGGCCTATCTCAATAACAACCCGGACTTCCAATGGTCTACAGTCATCAACCCCGAGCGTGTGAACCGCGGCGCAGTGCTGCGCGGCAACCATCTGGGCATGTATGCGGCGGCCCAAGAGAAAGACGCCGCCTGGACCTTTGTAGACTTTGTGATGACGCCGGATATGGATTATCTCTACGCCCAGACGGCCAACTACTTCACCGCCCGCATCGAAAACTGGACGCGCCCGATGTATGAGGGCAACTACGAAGGCCGCCAGAACGTGCTTTATTCCACCGAGATCGAGCAGTACAACCTGCCCGATAACCAGCCGCAGCCTATCTTCCCCGGCTACCAGGAAAGCACCTTCAAGATCGGCGCGCAGTTGATGGAAGCCTATTTGGGCACCAAGACACCGGAAGAGGCATTGGCCCAGGCCGAAGTTGAGGCCAACCAGGTTCTCTCGGAAGTGCGTGCCCAGTTCGGTCTATAGGCGATCCAACCTGTGACCGTGTAGGGCAGCGCGCCGATTTGCGGGCGACGCAGGATATAGCAGACCTCCTAGCTGAAGTATTCGTGAATAATGCCCACTTCAGCGCAGGAGGTCTGCGCGCGCTGCGGATCTCTGTCATCATGCAGGCTTTCCATCTTTTGCGTTTTTTGGGTGATTGACAAGATTAGATAAGTCATCTATAGTAGCTGCGCAACCAAAAGCAACCCCCATCAACAATATCGCCAAGCCATCGCTCCATCCATCACAGCCGCGCCAACACGCATGTGTTCCTCATGGCGGTACGCCTGTCTTTTGTCCCGCCTGTGTAACGCTTGGCTGCCGGGTTGCTGGTCGGTTTGCTGTCCGCTCCCCATCGCACACGCTGCGTCGCCTCTATCCAAGCGCCGCATGAGTTCGTCTGGACGTGCGCGGTTTGGTCTAGCAAACAGAACGGCTGCAATCCTTTTGCCCTCATTACCCTTTGGAGTTGCCATGACTTCTCACACCCTGATTATCGACACGGACATTCATCCTGCCCCCAATCGCGAGCGCGTGCTTGCCTATCTGCCCGAACCCTGGCGCACACGGTACGCCAGCGGCAATGATGGGCCGGGTCACCTGGGCTACTGGAATCCCAACGGCGTCACCCGTCCGGATACCGCTCTGCCCGATGGAACCCGCATCCACACCCGACCGGAAACCCTGTCGAAATACCACCTGGATGCATACGGCATCACCTATGGCTTGCTCAACTCCGGGGGCGTACGGATGGGGCTTTCGCCCGAACCCGATTTCGCGGCGGCGATGGTCTCGGCCATCAACGATGTCTTTGTCAATGAATGGCTGCCAACCGACGACCGCTTCCGCTATTCACTGATCGTCGCGCCCAACGACCCGGAACTGGCGGCCAAGGAGATTCACCGGCTGGGCGACCATCCGGGCGTGGTGCAGGTGCTGATGTGCAGCGGCGCACGCATCCCCTACGGCCAGCGTTTCTACCACCCCATCTATCAGGCCGCAGTGGAACATGACCTGCCGGTCGCCATCCATCCCGGCACCGAGGGGTCAGGCATTTCCGGTGCGCCCACTGCTGCCGGTTATCCGACCAGCTATTTTGAATGGCACACAGGGCTGGTCGGCAGCTACATGGCGCACCTGATCAGCCTGGTGACCGAGGGCGTCTTTCAGAAGTTCCCCACGCTCAAGTTCGTGCTGATCGAAGGCGGCATTTCCTGGCTGCCGCCCCTGCTCTGGCGTTTCGACAAGAACTGGAAAGCCCTGCGCGCCACCACCCCCTGGGTAGACCGGCTGCCGAGTGAGATCGTCTCTGACCATATCCTGCTCACCACGCAGCCCATCGAAGAACCGGAAAACATGAAACATCTCCACCAAATCCTGGCGATGTTCCCTGCCGAGCGCATGTTGATGTTCTCCACCGACTACCCGCACTGGGATGGCGATACGCCCGACTTTGCCCTGCGCTATCTGCCAGAGCCGCTGCGTGCGCCGGTGATGTACGAGACTGCCCAGCAGTTGTACAAACTGCCCACACCGGCGCCGGAACGAGTCTAGAGACGGATGCCGTGTCCATACCGGGTGATGCAGCCATGACCGCCTACAGCCGCCGCCAGCGGATCCTGCAAATTCTTGGCAAACAGTCCAGCGCGCGGGTCAGCGAACTCGCCGCCCACCTGGGCGTATCGCGGGTGACGATTCGCAGCGATCTGGATGCACTCGAAGGAGAAGGCCATCTCTCACGGGTGCGCGGCGGCGCGGTGATCAACGACGGCTATCACCCGCTCAGCCCGTCGCTGGCGGCCCGCGCCCAGGTCAACGAGGAAGCCAAACGCCGCATCGCCCGCCGCGCCGCCGACATGGTGGAAGATGGCGACCTGATCCTGCTGGACGACAGCACCACGGCCATGCACATGACGCCCTATCTGCGCAAACGCAGCCACCTGACGATTGTCACCAATGGCGTGGAAACTGGGCTGGCCCTCAGCCGCGACACCTCGCATACGGTGATCTTGCTGGGCGGCGTGCTGCGCGGCAACGGTTCATCCGTGGTGGGGCCGTTGGGCGAGAGCAACCTGCACGAACTTCACATCAAAACTGCGTTTCTCTCCTGCACTGGCTTTTCCACCCAGGCGGGCATGACGCAGATGGATATGCAGGATGCCCAACTCAAGCGGCGCATGGTCGCCTCCGCCGGTCGCGTAGTGGCGTTGGTGGACAGCAGCAAGTTTGGCAAGACCGACCTCACCCCCTTTGCCCGCATCGACCAACTGGCCCATGTGCTGACTGACAGCGGCGTGGATGCCAAACATGTGGAAGCCCTGCGGCACATGGGTGTGCCGGTGACCGTGTGCGGGGAAAGCACGGTCTCCTCCTATATGCCCATCCACCAGAACGACGGCCATTACCGCATCGGGTTCGCCAACCTGGGCGAAGACCAAAGCCTCTTTGCCGTGGACGTGCGTCACGGGCTGGAGCAGGCCGCCCAACAACTCGGCAACGTAGACCTGGTGATGGCGGACAACCGGCTGGACGGGGAAGTGGCACTCAAGATGGCGGATCGCCTGGTGGAGATGGGGGTGGACATCGCCATCGAATACCAGATCGACGAGCAGATGGGCGAGTTGGTCGCCAGCAAATTCCGTGAGGCCGACATCCCCGTGATCGCGGTGGATATCCCGATGGTCGGCGCGACCTATTTTGGCGTGGACAACTACCGGGCCGGGTACATGGCAGGCATCCCCCTCGGACGCTGGATCGAAGATCGGTGGCAGGGGCAGGTCGACCAGGTGCTGGTGCTGCAAAGCGACCGCGCCGGATCGCTGCCCGCGGCGCGCATCCGCGGCCAGTTGGAGGGGCTACAGTCCGTGCTGGCCGACCTATCGCCGGATCAGATCATCCGCATCGACGGGGGGACGACTGCCCACGCCTTTGAACAGCAGGTCTGCCAGACGCTCAAATCGCTGCCCAACGCCCGCCGCGCGGCCATTCTCTCGTTCAACGACAACGCCACCGTGGGCGCGCTGCGCGCTGTCCGTGCGCTGCAGCGTGAAGCCGACGTCGCCATCGTCGGCCAGGGCGCGGATCGACAGGTACGTAAAGAGATCCGCCGCGCCAACTCTCCGGTCATCGGCGCGACCGCCTTTTGGCCTGAACGCTACGGGCAGCAGTTGATCGACCTCGCCCTCAAGATCATCCAGGGGGAGCCTGCGCCGCCCGCCGTCTATGTCGACCATGTTTTTCTGGACGCCGCCAACATTGACCGCTATTACCCCGAGGACGGCTATACCGGGGATGGATAAGAACCGCAGATGACACAGCCCACGCGCCCCAACATCCTCTTTATCTTCACCGACCAGCAGAGCGCGCCCATGATGAGCTGCGCCGGGAACCGCTATCTGCATACGCCCGCCATGGACAGCCTGGCGGATCAGGGGGTGCGCTTTCAACGGGCCTACTGCACCAACCCCATGTGTACGCCCTCGCGCTTTAGCCTGATGACCGGGCGCATGGCGAGCGAGATCGCATTACGCAACAACCAGCCTGCGTCCATCCCGTCGATCCCGCGCCACATCTTGCAGAACGGCTTGGGCTGGCTGCTGCGTAAGGCAGGGTATGAGACAGCCTATGGCGGCAAGGTGCATCTGCCCAAGATGTCGCCCCAGGACCTTGGTTTCGAGTATATCTGCGAGGACGAACGCGACGGGCTGGCTGACGCATGTGCGCGCTTTATCTCCCAGAAGCGCGACGATCCCTTCTTTCTGGTCGCCTCGTTCATCAACCCGCACGACATCTGTTACATGGCAATCCGCGACTTTGCCGAAACCGAGAGCGAGCGGCGGCTGATCGAAACGGGGGCTGCGGAACTGGCTGCGTTGGATGCGGCGCTGCGCCTGCCCGCGGGCGTGGACGAGGATGCGTTCTTCGCCGACCACTGCCCTCCCTTGCCCGCTAACTACGCCATCCAGATTGACGAGCCGGAAGCGGTGCGGTTGATGCAGGCACGCAGCCCGTTCAAGCGCAAGGCGCGCGAGCAGTACGACGAAAGACGCTGGCGGCTGCACCGCTGGGCCTACTGCCGCCTGACAGAAAGGGTGGACAGGCAGATCGGGCGCGTGCTGGCCGCGCTGCGCGCCAGCGGGCAGGTGGAAAATACCCTGGTCGTCTTTACCAGCGACCACGGTGACATGGATGCCGCCCACCGCATGGAACACAAGACGGTCTTCTATGAAGAGGCCGCCCGCATACCGCTCATCCTGGCCTGGCCGGGCGTGACCGTGGCGCGCGGCGTCGACGCGCATCTGGTCTCAAACGGTCTGGACCTGCTGCCCACGCTGTGCGACTACGCAGGCGTAGAAACGCCCGCCGATGTTGCAGGGGTGAGCCTGCGCCCGCTGGCAGAAGGGAACCCGCCGCAGTCCTGGCGGGCGGCGCTGCCGGTCGAGAGCGAAATCGGGCGCATGATCGTCACCGACCGTTACAAGTACATGATGTATGACGAAGGGATGCACCGCGAGCAGTTGATCGATCTGGTGGCAGACCCAGGCGAGACACGCAATGCCGCCGTAGACCCGGCGCAGCAGAACCGCCTGCCATCGTTGCGAACGCTGTTGGCGGATACGTTCCAGCAGGTCGTTCCCGCCGCACCGACACAGTAGCCGTCCCGTCGGCACGAACCACAAAGGAGGTGAACCCAACGCGCTACCACGTCGCCACGCTCCCTATGAACGCTGGATCGAGATTACACAGAACGGGTCGTATGTCCCCAGGGGCAAAAACAGGAATCAAGAGAGGAAAACCAATCGTGTCAAACCTACGCACACGGCTCAAAGGGATCGTTTTGATGCTGATGATCGCGGTGCTGGCAGGGTGCGGAACCACGGCTCCGGCAGACGAGACTGCGCCCGCCGCGGTCGCCGATACGGAGGCAGCAGAGTCCGCACAGGAGGCCGCACCGGCTACCGGAGAAATCCAGGCAGATCCCCTGCTGGATCAGGTGGAGGCTGGAGACCTGCCCCCGCTGGAAGAACGGCTGCCCGAAAACCCGCTGGTCGTGGGGCCGGGCATGTTGGTCAGCGAAGATGACCTGCCTGAATGGACGCCTGGCGTCCACGGCGGCACGCTGCGGACAGCCTTCACCAGCGCGTTTGGTTTCTCCGGCGAGCTTTTTGTGATGAACGTGGAGCCGATCATCGCCGCGCCCGGCATCGACGTCGAAGGCTTCTATGGCAACATCGCCGAGAGCTTTGAGGTGAACGACGACAACACCGTCTTCACCTTTACGCTGCGCCGAGGGATGAAGTGGTCGGACGGCGAGCCGTTGACCACCGAGGATGTGGCCTTTGTCTTCGAAGACCTCTATAACAACCCGGAATTTGGCCCCTTCCCCACCAAGTTCAAATCCGTGGCAGGGACCCCGGCGCAGTTGGAGGTGGTGGACGACTACACCTTCCGGCTGATCTTCGACCAGCCGTCGGGCGGCATCCTGCGCGACCTGGCGATCACCGGGTGGACCAGCTACAATGACCTGATCAAGCCCAAGCACTACCTGTCGCAGTATCACCCCAGCTATGCCGATCCGGAGGAGTTCCAGGCATTGCTGGCCGAAGAAAATCTCTCCCCCGAAGAGTGGCCCACCCTCTTCACCCTGCACGACTGCACCCAAACCGAGATCATGCAGGAGAAATGCATCGGCCTGCCGCAGCTTACGCCCTGGGTGGTGACTCAGGTCTCTGAGTCGGGCACGATCATGCAGCGCAACCCCTACTATTGGAAGGTGGACAGCGAAGGCCAGCAGTTGCCCTATCTCGATACGCTGGTGGCGCAGGTCTTTGGCGACGGCGAAATGGTCAACCTGGGCGCGGTGGCCGGTGATATCGACTTCCTCTACGGCACGGACTACACCAAATACCCGCTCTACATCGAAAACGAGGAAGCAGGCAACTATGTCACCGTCCCGCTGATCCTCCATGCTGATCCGACTGCGCTCTACTTCCAGTTGTGCCATGACGACCCAGCCTTTCAAGCGGTGGCAAGCGATGTGCGTTTCCGCACCGCGGTCAGCCACGCCATCGACCGCCAGGAGATCATCGACACACTCTATCTGCAACTGGGCGACATGCCAACCTGGGTTCCGGCGGAGTATGATCCGGACCTGGCGAACCAACTGCTGGACGAGATGGGCATGAGCGAATACGACAACGAGGGCATGCGCCTTGCCCCCGATGGCAGTTCCTTCACGCTCTACATCGAGGTGACGCCCATCCGCACCGACATGATCCCCACCGCGGAACTGATCGTGCAGCATCTGGCGGATGTGGGGATTCGGGCGGCGCTGCGGCAGGTGGATGCCAACGTGCGCGAGGAAAACCTGCTCAACAGCGCGACACAGACCAACATCTACTGGATTCAGAGCTATCAGTGGCAGCCGGGCATGGAAGAGGGGTACGCGCCCAACGACAACTGGTGCCCGGCCTGGTTTGACTGGCTCGAAACCGGCGGCGAACAAGGAGTGGAACCGCCGGACGAGGTGAAACGGCTCTATGAGATCCGGCTGGAGCGCAAGGCCGCGCTGCCCTACTCCGAGGAAGACCTGGCATTGGCAGATGAGTTGTTCCAGATCCACTATGACAACGTCTGGATCCTGCCCATGATCGAAAACGTGTTGCGGCCCACCATCTTCAACGCCGACTTTGGCAACATCCCCACCAACGGCACGCAGATGGGCGCATCGCGGGCGGGCGAGCAACTCTACTACCGCACGCCGCAGGAATAGCAGCAGCCAGGCACCGTATGAGCCATCACAGGGTTGGCCCTGCATAGACCAGACCTGTGATGGCTCGTCGGCCCTTCATGTCCGTACCGGCTGAAAGCCAGCGACCGGGGAGGTTGGTAATGCAATGGTAGGCTACATTGTTCGGCGCATCCTGACGATGATCCCGCTGTGGCTGATCTTGTCGGTGATTGTCTTCTTCTTGATCGAGTTGCCGCCTGGGGATATGGTCAGCAGCCAGGTGTCGTTTCTGCGATCCCAAAACGTAACGGTGGATGCGACCACCGTGGCGCGCCTGCGCGCCCAGTGGGGACTGGACGAGCCGTTTCTTGTCCGCTATTTCCACTGGATAGAAAATATCCTGCTGCGCGGCGACCTGGGCCGTTCCGTCGATGGCCGGGCCAACGTGGATGTCCTCCGAGAGACCATCCCCTACACCGCGCTGATCGCCTTTGGCGCATTCATCTTTGCCTGGGTCGTCGCCATTCCCCTGGGCATCTACTCGGCCACCCACCAATATTCCACCGTGGACTACATCGTCACCTTCTTTGGCTTTATGGGGCTGGGTGCGCCAGGGTGGCTGCTTGCCATCATCGTCGCCTGGGCCAGCCTCTACTTCTTCGACTTCGTCCCCCTGGGCATCAACTCGCTCCGCTACCTGGATGCGCCGTGGAGTTGGGAAAAGGCGATTGATACCGCCAAGCACCTGTGGGCGCCGATCCTGCTGACCGCGATCCCGGTGTTGGGATCTACGATCCGCATCGTCCGCAACAACCTGCTAGACCAACTGCGGCAGCAGTATGTGGTCACCGCGCGCGCCAAGGGGTTATCCGAACTGCGCCTGGTGCTCAAGTACCCGGTCAAGATCGCCATTAACCCGCTCATCAGCGAACTGGGGCTGCTGGTCTATGGCATCGTCTCGCAGCAGGGGCTGATCGGCATTGTGCTGGGGCTGCCGACGCTGGGGCCGCTCCTGCTTGCGTCGCTGCAGGCGCAGGACATGATCCTGGCCGGGACGATCCTGCTGATCTACGCCACGATTATCTGGGTCACCACGCTGATTTCAGACATCCTGCTGGCATGGGTGGACCCGCGCATCCGTTATGAGGGGAGGGCCAGGTGACAGACAATATCCAGATGCCGGAAAAAAAGGCCCGCTGGCCTGATCCTGCCCGCGAAGGGATCGATTCCCCCCCTAGCATGCCGCGGCCCGAACCGGCGCAAACGCAGACAGACGAACGCTTTTACTATGCCTCACAGTGGCAGTTGATGTGGTGGCGCTTCCGGCGTCACCGCATGGCGTTGATCTCCGGCGCGCTGCTCATCCTGCTCTATTTGATCGCGATCTTTGCCAACATCGTCGCGCCCTATGGTGTGAACGACCGCTTTCGCGGTTTCCAGCAAGCGCCGCCTTCGAAGATCCGCATCTTTGGCGACGAGGGGATACAGCGTCCCTTTGTCCACGGGCTGGAACGGCAGATGGACCCGCGCACGCGGCGCATGAGTTTTGTCGAAGTCAAGGATCAAAAATACCCGATCTACTTGATGGCGCGCGGCACGCCTTATACCCTGTGGGGGCTCTTTGAGATGGACCGCCACCTCATTGGGCTTGGCCCGGAAGCGGCGGAGGATGGTGTGGGGCTGTGGCTCTTTGGCACTGATACCCTGGGCCGCGACGTCTTTTCACGCACGATCCACGGGGCGCGCATCTCGCTCTCGATTGGCCTGGTCAGCGTGCTGGTGACCTTCTTGCTCGGCACGTTTCTGGGCGGGCTTTCCGGCTACTTCGGCGGCGTGGTGGACAACATCATCCAGCGCGTGATCGAATTCCTGCGCGCCATCCCCCAACTGCCGCTGTGGATGACGCTGGCCGCAGCGGTTCCCAAGGAGTGGCCGCCGCTCCAGGTTTATTTTGCGATCACGCTGATCCTGGCGCTGCTCAACTGGGTGGGGCTGGCGCGCGTCGTGCGCGGCAAGCTGCTCTCCATGCGTGAGGAAGATTACGCCCTCGCCGCCCGCGCCTCTGGAGCCAGCGACCTGCGCATCATTATCGTGCATCTGCTGCCAGGGTTCACAAGCCACCTGATCCTCTCCGTCACCCTGATGATCCCGCAGATG
>CAZYQJ010000002.1:0-867 GCA_964649925.1 uncultured Litorilinea sp. | reverse complement strand
GCTGGGCAGTGTGATCATTTTAGAGGCGGCCTTGAGCTTCTTGGGGCTGGGCATGCAGCCACCGGCAGTCAGTTGGGGCGTGCTGCTCCAGGACTTCCGCGACATCCTGGCGATCTTCCACATCCCCTGGCTGCTGATTCCGGCAGGGTGGGTGTTGGCAACGGTGCTTCTCTTCAACTTTGTCGGCGACGGGCTACGGGATGCGGCAGACCCCTATGCAATCTGATCCAATCATGAAACCAATCCAGCACGCCCACAGCAAAGACCCGGTACAGACGGGCGAGACGCTCTTGCAGGTGGAGGATTTGCATACCGAGTTTCACCTGCACGAAGGGATCGTCAAGGCGGTCAACGGCGCGAGCTTCTCGATCCGGCGCGGGCAGACCTTGGGGATCATCGGCGAAAGCGGCAGCGGCAAATCGGTCACAGCCCAATCGATCATGCGCCTGGTCCCTGAGCCGGGCCGGATCGCCAAGGGCCAAATCCTGCTCCACCGCAGGGATGACGACACGGGCGCGGATGGCAGCGGTGAGGCCGTCGATCTGGTGCAGCTTCCCCCAACGGGCAAGGCCATCCGCAGCATCCGCTGGCGCGAGATCGCCATGATCTTCCAGGAGCCGATGACCTCGCTCAGCCCGGTGCATACGGTCGCCGACCAGATCACCGAAGCCATGCTGCTCCACTTCAAGGGGATGAACAAGGGGGAAGCGCGCGACCGCGCCATCCACCTGATGACGCGCGTCGGCATCCCCCGCGCCGACAAGTTGATAGATTCCTACCCGTTTCAGTTCAGCGGCGGGATGCGCCAGCGCGCCATGATTGCCATGGCCCTCTCCTGCAACCCGCAACTGCTGATCGCTGACGAGC
>CAZYQJ010000001.1:498-32583 GCA_964649925.1 uncultured Litorilinea sp. | reverse complement strand
TGCCGGGCGGCTGGCCGCCGCGACCACAGCTCGCCAGCAGGAAAACAAGGCCTATGTGATTCCGCAACCGGCGATGCGGGTGATTGTGGATCAACTGCCCAAGCACCCGACGCTGCGTTATGAGCGGCGGCCCCTCAGCCAGATCACGCATCTGGCCATCCACCATACCGCGACGCCGCCCACGGTTAGCCCAACGCGTATTGCCGAATTGCACGTATCGCCGGATGCCAGTCGCGGCAAGGAGGCCTGGCCGGGGATTGGCTACCACTATTTCATCCACGCAGACGGCACGATTGACCAGACCAACTATCTGGAAACCGCCAGCTTTCATGTACACCGGCACAACATCTATTCGGTGGGGGTGGTGTTTGCCGGGAGCTTTATGAACGGCAAGATCCCGACTTCGGCGCAACTGCGCGCGGGGGGGCATCTGGTGGCGTGGCTGATGCAGGAGTTACACATTCCCTTGGCGCGGGTGTGGGGGCATCGCGAGTTCCCTGATAACACGACGGTTTGCCCAGGGAGTGAGTGGACGCTGGGCAATCGCTGGCGTGACCTTCTCTTTGAGCGGATCGTGCAGATTCAGGCCGGGGTGGGGGTAAAGAACATCCGCCATTATCTGCTCTTTTGGCAGCGGCCTTATCCTGGCCCGTTGGCACGGCAGGACTTCATCAACGCCATCCACTATATTGTGCGTTTCCGGCCTGCGGTGGGGTTCAGTGTGCAGGACGCGCGCAACGCCGAATATGTGACGATTGTGGGCAATGAAGCCGGGATCAGCGCGGCGGAGGAGAAGTCGCTGCGGAACAGCGGGTGTAAGGTGGAGCGGATTGCAGGGCGCGATGAGGAGGAGACTAGCCGCATGTTGGCGGAACTCGCCAATCAAGGCCGCCGCTTCCGCACCTTCAATGTGGATTTCTAGCGGGATCAAGGTGGCCGAATGGTGAGCGGCGCACGCGGCCCGGCAGGGGCCGGGCTCACGAACCGCGACCAGACGCACGGCGCGGCCTATGCGGTCACGCTGCCTGTGTTCGAAGGCCCGCTTGACCTGTTGCTGCATCTGATCGAAAAACAAGAACTGGATATCAGCGAAGTCAGCCTGGTGGCGGTGACCGACCAGTACTTGCAGAGTCTGGAGAAGTTGGAGGAGATCCAGCCGGGAGCATTGGCGGACTTTCTGGTGGTTGCGTCGCGCCTGCTCTATCTGAAGTCGACGCGGCTGCTGCCCAAGCCTGTCGCCGCGGCGGAGGAAGAGGAGGAGAGTGACGCCGACAGCCTGATCCGGCATCTGATGGAATACCGCCAGTTCAAGCGGATCGCAGGCGACCTGCAGACACGCCAGGAGATGGGGATGCGCGCCTTTGGGCGGACGCCGGGCGTGTTGGATTTCAGCCAGCGCGAACCGCTGCCGGTCGATCTGGGCGACCTGGAGCTTTCCAGCCTGCAAGCAGCGCTGCGCAAAGCGTTGCAGCGTATGCCGGTCGATCCGCCGCCGCCAAAGGTGCAGCCGTACACAGTGACCGTGGCGGAGCAGATCGAGATCGTGCGCCAGACGATCGCCCAGCAGATGCAGGCAGCGGGCGCGCGTGAAGCGGTTCAGGTTCGTTTTTCGGAACTGCTGGGAGGGAAGGCGTCACGGCTGGAGATTTTGGTAACGTTTCTGGCCGTGTTGGAGCTGATCAAGCAGCACGAACTTCAGGCCATTCAAGAGGCCACGTTTGGCGAAATCCTGTTGACCGTGCCGGTAGGTGATGATCCATCCACAGCGGATGCTGCGCGCGATGACAGTGCGGATGAGCAAGACGAGCCGGATGGCGATTAGCGTCGCCGCCGCAGCCACATCAGCGAGCCACCAAATAACCCCGCTCCCCAAAAACTGAGCAACCCTACCACCAGCAGGCCGCGCGGCTGGCTGCTGCGCGCCATGGCAAGCAGTTGACCTTGTGCGCCGTCAAACGAAAAGGCCGCGCCCATGGGGGTCACGGTAGGCCAGGGCGTCCATGTCGGGGTCACCGTGGGGGTGGGTGTCGGGGTTGGGCTTGGAGTGGCCGTGGCAGTCGGGGTGGGCGTGGGTGACGGTGTCTCGGTTGGTGTCGCGGTGGGGACGGGCGTTGGCGTGTCGGTGGGGGGGATGACTGGCTGCGCCTCGACAGCGGCAGCCATGGCGACGGCTGCGTCCGCCGGGGGCGATTCCGGTTCCGGTGTGGCAGTGGGTTCGGGCGTCGGCGGTATTTCTACCTCTGGTGCGCTGTCATCGGGATAGAGGGCGATGGCATCAATAAAGATAAAGTCATCTCCACCACTGGTCGGGTGATCGACCAGGAAGAAGACGGTGATGGTATCACTGACGGCGCGTGCCTTCACGTCGATGTTCACATCGGGAGGCGGGTAGTTCAGGATGCGACCGTCGCCGACGTGGCTGGGACCCCAGATCACCGTGGGGCTGTTTGGGTCTGTACCGCCGGTTGGATCAATGCCGAGTTGTCGCCAAAAGTGGGATGGGTGGTTGGGCGCACCCCAGCCGATACTGGCCCGGTAGCCTGCGCCTGGTGTGACCTGGACTTGGGTAAAGATGCCCGCCTTGAAGGTGCCGCCGCTGTTGTGCATCCGGAGGCTTGGCGCGCCAAAGACACTGTGTGCCCCAGAGTCGGATGTCTCGACGTTGTACCAGACGTCGCCCGCAAGGACGAAAGGAGTCCAGCCGCTCGGCACCTGGCGCGGCGGGCTGCCGACCGGATTCTGCATGTCGCAGACGGGTTGGGGGATTACGTTGGGCGGGTCGCAGGGATGGGAGGCAAACGCGGGCTGTGGAAGCCAGAAAGCCGCGGCCAGCAGAGCCGTGGTGACTATGAGCGGACGCGTAAGCCTTACCATGAGCCTTCCCATACGAGCGATCATGGCTTTCAGTATATGCCCCAGTTACGTCCTGCACAAACGCGAAAACACGCCGAAAAACACTTATCCATCTCTAATTGCAGGTTAATTTCAGGTTAATCTGCTAAAATGATACTAATCTTGCGCTGTTGTTCAGATGCCAAAGAACCCCTCCTCGGCGGCATCTAGAGAAAGCCCCGGACGACGCCAGTTGATCCGGGGCTTTCGCTATGAACCAACAGCCGGTTGATCAAATTGAGCAATGCGCCGCGTTGTTCGAGACCATTTTCCCCGTAATCGCTCAACCCTAAGAAGACTTGACGCCGCGTGCGGCGCAGTAGCCCCAGTAAGAGGCGGCGCATCGATTCCTGGCGCGCCTGAAATTCCTCTAACTCTGTCCACGGTTGGCTGGACGGCCAATGGGGGGACAGCACATGCGGGTGTGTGAGCGGCTGGTAGAGGCGTTCCCACCAGCCCGTGGAACCAATATCCAGCCAGAACTGTACATCGACCGTACGATTCCGCATCAGGAAGGTATAGGCTGGGGCGATCAAGACCGCGTCGGTAGGGGCCTGCCAGCCGGGATGGTAGAGCGCACCCAGCGCGCCGCTTTCGATCAGGTTGAGATAGTCGCGCCCTAGACGCACCGTCAGCGGAACGGATCCATCCCCCTTTGCCCCTGAGGTATCTTCCAACGCCCAGCGGAAGTTACGCGCCGAAAGGACTAGTTGGTTGGCGACGCGTGCCGCGTCCAAATCGTCATGGAAGCCGTAGCCGGGCTGGCTGAGGACTTCGCCAAAGAGCCGGGCGAAGAACTGGTCGAGGGGCAGGACTTCGCCGCTGGCCCGGTAGGCATAGATCCAGTCGCGCAGCCGTTCATAACTCTCGCCGATGGCGAAGGTAATGCGCTGCTGGCTATTGGGGCGGAGTTCGCCAAAACGGCCTAGTTCGATGGTGGGGCGTGAGGCAGGGAAGGCGTTTTGGGCGAGGATGGCGGCGCGGATGGGGTCCAGAGAATCCACGGCCAGCATCAACGCCTGCGCCACGTCATGCTGGTCCGGGCGGATGTGCCAATCGGGATGGGCGAGGGCGGCCAGTGTCAGGAGACAGCGCGCCGCCGGTTCAGACTGGAGGGCGCGGCTAGGCCGGTGCGATGTGGAGGGGATGTCGCGAGCGTCAAGCGCGGATTGCAGGCTGAAACGCAGCGCATCGCTGACGAAAGGCGCGATCAGGACAATGGACCCTGGATCAATCCCTTCATGTCGCACCAAACGGTCGATCTGTTCCACAACCCAGCGCAGCATCTGTGGGTAGTACCGAAAGCCGCCTTCGGGCATCTCAAAGGCTGGGAGGCCAAAGTCTTCACCGGCACAGGTGATCGGGCTGTTGGGCCGCTGCGGGCGCCGGCCCCGAATGGCTGCGTCCACGCGCTGCGCCATCTCGCCCAGTTGAGGCGAAGTGGTATGGCAGGTGTCCAGCCGGACTGCGGTTTGGCACAACGCTTCCAGTTGGGCCGCGCCTGCAGGGTCCGCGCCAAGAAACAGACGCAGGCCCGCGTCTTCATCCACCACAATCAGCGCGCTCTCCAGATGGGGCAGCCACTGGCGCACCAAAGTGTGGGCAGCGGCGGTAGATTCCTCAGCATCCTCATAGACCAGGTGGCGATGGGTACGGAAGAGGTGCGCACGGCCCCAGTCGTTGGCGAGGATGTGGCGGGTCAGGAGTTCGATCTGCAGGCTGAAGTCGATCAAGGTCTCGCGCAGGCAGAGGGCGCGGAACTCGTCGCTGATGCGGCGGGCGGCGCGCAGGGCGTTGAGTTGGCCGGTACGTGACTCGCCTGGCGGGACGGCCAACTCCAGGCGCGCATAGGCTTCGTCGATGCTGAATCCATTGAGCGCCGTTTTGTTGAGGTTGTCCAGCACCTGGCTGATGATGCGGTTGCGCTCGACGCGGATGCCGTCAAAGTCGCCGGTGTGCAGGGCGCGATCCACCAGCGGGGCCATGTGATACTGTGCGGTTTCCAGGTTGAGAAAGACCGGCTCCGACCGGGGGTCAGAGAACCCGGCGGACGCGGCCAGCATCGGCCAGTAGAGTTCGATGGCGTTGCGCGCCAGGCCCGCCAGTGTGGTGATGCGAACAGGCGCACCGGGGCGGCTGTCACGCCCGCGCAGGGCCTGGTGGTAGGGCTGCGCGGAGGCCGTTTGGGGCACAAGCACCAGGATATCGTCGCCGCGCGTGCGCTCGCGACCCAGCAGCCAGCGGATGCGTTCGAGGGCCAACGTGGTCTTGCCGCTGCCGAAGGGTCCAGAGAGAAAGAGTTTGTTGGTGGACTGGAGGGCAGTTACAATGGTGTCGTCCATGGGTTCTCGGCATCTAGCATGGTGACCGCTTGCGGTCGAGAATCCTTTCGATTGTCATTGGAAGTTCCAGGATTGTCAAGGAAGAAAGCGATGGAAACCTATCCGATCCCTCTGGTGCCTGGCCCGGTAGCGATTCCGCAGGCCGTGCGCGCCGCGTATCAAACGGATTTTGGCAGCAGCGATCTGGAAGAAGAGTTTTTCGACCTGTACAGGGAATGCGAACAGGGCCTACAGCAGATCTTGGCAACGCAGAACGACATTGCGATCTTGTCCGGCGAAGGGATGCTGGCGTTGTGGGCTGCGCTCAAGAGCGTGATCCGGCCTGGGGACCGTGTGCTGGCGGTGGCGACAGGGGTCTTTGGCTATGGGATTGGTGAGATGGCGCAGGCGATTGGGGCCGAGGTGGAAACGGTTGGGTTTGGCTATGACGATGTGGCGGATGCCGACCAGGTGCGGGCTGCGGCGCGGCGATTCCGCCCGCGGCTGATCACAGCGGTCCACTGTGAGACGCCGAGCGGCACGCTCAACCCGCTGGAGGAATTGGGTGCGATCTGTCGCGAGGTGGATGCGCTCTTTTATGTGGATTTTGTCGCCAGCGCGGGCGGGACACCGGTACTGGTGGACGAGTGGCAGATCGACCTGGGGCTGTTGGGCAGCCAGAAGGCGTTGAGTTTGATGCCCGACCTGTCGATGGTGAGCATTAGCGCGCGTGCTTGGGAGGCCATTGACGAGACGGGGTATGCGGGGTATGACGCGCTCAAGCCGTGGCAGACGGCCATTGCCGCGCGCTACATGCCGTACACGCACAACTGGCAGGCGATGGCAGGCCTTCGCGTAGCCATAGAAAGCCTGCAGACTGAGGGGCTGGAGAATGTATATGCGCGCCATGAGCGCGTGGCCGCGCTCTGCCGCCGCAGACTGGCGGAGATGGGGGTCAGCCTGCTGCCCAAGCGTGAGGAGATCGCATCGCCGACGGTGACGGCGGCGCTTGTGCCGGACGGCTGGGAGTGGCGCGCGCTGGATCAGGCGTTGCGTGCCAAAGGCATGGTGGTAGGGGGGAGCTACGGGCCATTGGCCGACAAGGTCTTTCGCATCGGCCACATGGGATCACAGGCTGACGAGGCGTTGGTACAGCAGGGGATGGATGTGCTGCAAGGCGTGTTAGCGGCAGTGAAGGCCTAGGTAAGCGAACCCGCTGCTTTGGTCATTCCACCGCTGGCGGTTTTGTGGCAGGGCGCTGTGCGGGACTACAATGAACCCGGTGGTCTGAATGTCCGTCCACGGGACAAGGTTGTTCCCCGCGGTCTTTTCCGTATCCACCGCCTGGTGTGCAGCTTAGAAAGTTAGTCAGTGAGTCTACCCGATTATCCCACACTCTTTTGGGTGACGGCGGTCTTGGCAATCATTTTGATCGGCGTGTCCAAGGCCGGTTTTGGCGGCGGGGTGGGTGCAGTCGCCACCCCTTTGATGGCGTTGACGATCCCTGTGGCCGATGCGGCGGCGATCCTGCTGCCGCTGCTGATCGTAGCGGACTTGTTTTCGTTGCGGCACTATTGGGGCGTTTGGGACCGTCACAGTCTGCGGACGATGATCCCAGGGGCATTGATCGGCATTGCGTTGGGCGCAGCCTTTTTTGGGTTTTTCAGCGACAACGAGCGGATGCTCAAGGTCGGGCTGGGGGTGATCTCGCTGGCCTTTGTAGCTTTCCAGGTCTTTCGGACGCTGATCCTGGGGAGGCTGACCGAGATGAGACCTGCGGATGCCGCTGGCGTGGGGCTGGGCGCCGCCGCCGGTTTCACGTCCACGCTGGCGCATGCTGGCGGCCCTCCGGCGACAATCTACCTGCTGCCTCAGAAACTTCCCCGGCATATCTTTGTGGGGACGAATGTGATCTTCTTTGCCACCCTCAACCTGGTTAAGCTGATCCCGTATGCCTTCTTAGGGCTGCTGCGCGTTGGCAACCTGACGACGATCCTCATCCTGGCGCCGCTGGCCTATGTGGGCGTGACCCTGGGCATCTTCCTCAATAAGCGTTTTAACGAGAAGTGGTTCAACGTGCTGATCTACACGATGCTTTTTGTCACCGGAATGGAATTGATCACGGGGCAGAGCATCATCCACTGGATTGCGGCGGCGATCAACTAGCGGCTGTGATGTGTTTCGCGTCCTTACGTGATGGTGAATGGATAGCCAACCCTGCCAACTTTAAGCCAACAGGAGTGATGGACGATGCTGATTGTAGACGCGCATTTGGATTTGTCGATGAATGCGTTGCAGTGGAACCGGGATTTGCTGCGTTCGGTCTACACGATTCGCACGATGGAGCAGACTGTGCCGGGCAAGGGCCGGGCGCAGGGGACCGTAGCCTACCCTGAGATGCGGCGCGGGCGTATTTTTCTTTCGGTGGCAACGCTGATCGCACGATCCACGGGCAAGATGACCCCGCACATTGACTATGCGACCGCGGCGCAGGCGTATGGGATGGCGCACGGGCAACTGGCCTATTACCGGGCGTTGGAGCAGCAGGGGCATGTCCGCATCCTGACCGACGTTGCGGGGTTGGATGCTCATGTGGCCGAGTGGCAGGCGTGGGATGCAGCGCACCCCGATCTGAGCGAAGAGACGCCGCCGCTGGGGTTTGTGATCAGCATGGAAGGGGCCGACCCGATCCTCGCACCAGAGCAGTTGGCGGAGTGGAAAGCTGCTGGGCTGCGGTTGCTGGGGCCGACCCACTACGGCACAGGCCGCTATGCGGGCGGGACGGCCACAGAACTGGGGCTGACCGAGATCGGCGTGCGGCTGGTGCAGGAGATGGACCGGCTGGGCATCCTGCTGGACTTGACCCACTGTTCCGACCAATCGTTTTGGGAGGCGTTGGATCATTATCACGGCCCGGTGCTTGCCAGCCATAACAACTGCCGTGCCCTGGTCCCGCATCAACGGCAGTTCAGCGACGAGCAGTTGAAGGCGATCATCGAGCGCAATGGCGTGATCGGCGCGGCGTTGGATGCCTGGATGCTGCTGCCCGGCTGGGTGGTGGGGCAATCCACCAACGAGAAGGTGACGCTGGCAACGGTGGTGGATCACATTGACCATATCTGCCAGTTGGCAGGCAACTGCTACCATGTGGGGATCGGCACGGACCTGGATGGCGGCTATGGCCGTGAGCAATCGCCATCGGACCTGGACACCATTGCCGATCTACAGCGGTTTAGCGAGTTATTGGGCAAGCGCGGGTATGCTGATGAGGATATTCGCGCCATCATGCATGAGAACTGGCTGCGCCTGTTGCGTGTGGCCCTCTCCAATTCGTAGTGTTATCCACAATCAATGCACGCGGCGGCATGGCCGGTCTCTGTGCCGCACAGTACACCAGCAAGGAATGGACAAATGAACCAACTGCCCTTTGATAAGCCGGGCCGCTTTTGGCGCGGCAACCTGCACGCCCATTCGACGCGATCCGACGGCAGCCTGGAGCCGGAGGAGGTGGCGCGGCGCTACGCTGTCAACGGCTATGATTTCCTCGCGCTGACCGACCACTTTTTGGAGCGGTATGACTATCCTGTGGTCGATACCCGTTCCTTTCGGAACCAGCACTTTACCACGCTGATCGGCGCAGAACTGCACGCGGGGGAGACCGAACTGGGCGGCATGTGGCATCTGCTGGCCGTTGGGCTGCCGCTGGACTTTGCGCCCCCTGCCGATGGCGAAGACGGGACGGGCCTGGCGGCGCGGGCGCGGGCGGCTGGGGCATTTGTGGCCGCAGCGCATCCGCAGTGGTACTGTCTCACAGAGCGCGACCTGGAAGGGTTGGGGCCGGTGGACGCCATTGAGGTCTATAATGGCGTAGCGATTGACCACAATGACCGCGCCGATAGCTGGCACATCACTGACATTATGTTGGGGCGTGGTCAACGCTACTGGGTGTGTGCGGCGGATGATTTTCACAACCAGAGCAGCCGTCATGATTTTGCGCGCGGGTGGGTGTGGGTCAAGAGCGAACGGCTGGAACCGGATGCGCTGCTGGCGGCGCTGAAGGCAGGCCATTTTTACTCCAGCACAGGGCCGCAGATCCACGATGTGCAGGTGGAGCCGGGCAAGCGGGCCATTGTGCGCTGTTCGCCCGCCGAGTGGGTCTTCGCCACGGGCAAGGGGCCGGCGTCTGTGGCCGCGGAGGGACACGGTCTGATGGACGTAGAGTTGAACCTGGAGAAATTCAACAGCCCGTACTGCCGGATCACGGTGCGCGATGCGCATGGGGGCCGCGCCTGGACCAACCCAATCTGGTTTGAGTAGCCGCACAGAGGACGGTTATGAGCGAAATCGGACTGCGAAAAGAAGATCTGGATACCCCGGCGCTGTGGGTCGATTTGGACAAGATGGAGCGCAACATTGCCAATGTAGCGGCGGAGTTGCACGCCGCAGGCGTGGCGTGGCGACCGCACATCAAAGGGATCAAGACACCGGCCATCGCGCATAAGCTGATTCAGGCGGGGGCCATCGGTGTGACGTGCGCCAAGCTGGGCGAGGCCGAGGTGATGGCCGCTGCAGGCATCCGCGATATCCTGGTCGCCAATCAGGTGGTAGGGCCGCAGAAGGCGCAGCGGCTGGCTGCGATCCAGCGTCACGCCGAGGTGAAGGTAGCGGTGGACAGTGCGGCGAACGTGGCGGAGATTGGCGAGGCGGCTGTCGCGGCGGGCGTCGAGGTCGGTCTGGTGATCGAGGTGGATACGGGGATGCACCGTGCCGGTGTGCAGCCCTGCGAACCTGTGTTGGCCCTGGCGCGCAGGATTGAGACGACGCCCGGTGTGCGTCTGCGCGGGGTGATGACGTGGGAAGGGCATAACCTTGAGTTCAGCGATGTGGACGAGAAGCGCCGCGGCATCGAAGCGAGCATTGGGCAACTGGTGGACAGTGCCGAGTTGTGCCGCAAGCATGGGCTGCCTGTCGAGATCGTGAGCGCGGGGGGCAGTGGAACCTACCGGGTGACGGCGCATATCGCCGGTCTTACTGAAATTCAGGCAGGGGGCGGCATCTTCTGTGACCAGTCGTATCAGGCCTGGGGCGTGGACCTGGAACCGGCGTTGTTCTTGCGTGGGCGCGTGACCAGCCGTCCTGCGCCGGATCGCATTATCTGTGATTGCGGGTTCAAAACGGCGACGCGCGGCTTTGCGCCGCCCAAACCTGTAGATTTCCCAACGGCGAAGATCGTCCTCTCTGCCGAACATGGGATCATCACGCTGCCGGAAGCAGATGACCGGCTTCAGGTGGGTGATACGTTTGACATGCTGGTCGGCTATGGGGACGCGACTGTTTGCCTGCATGATACGCTGTATGGCGTGCGCGGCGGGCGGGTCGAGACGGTCTGGCCGGTGGCTGCACGCGGCAAACTGCGCTGACGGCTGCGGCGCGGGCGGCTACCAAAGGGATTGTCGGCAGGTCACTCGCCAGGTGAGGAGACTATGACGTTACCGTTCAACTCGATCTACCGGCACGGTTTTGTGCGGGTCGCCGTGGGTGTGCCGCAACTCAAGGTGGCGGAACCCAACTACAATACGGACCAGACGATTGCGCTGGCGGAACGCGCTTCGGATCAGGGCGCGGCGCTTGTACTCTTTCCGGAACTTGGCATCTCTGCCTATGCCATCGACGATCTGTTCCAACAGGATGCGCTGCTTGAGGGGGTTTTACGCGGCGTGGAGCGGATCGTCACGGCCAGCGTCGGGCTGACGCCGGTGGTGGTGGTGGGCGCACCCCTGCGCTTTGAGCAGAAGTTATTCAACTGCGCGGTGGTCATCTACCGGGGATCCGTGTTGGGCATTGTGCCCAAGAGCTATTTGCCTAACTATCGGGAGTTCTATGAGAAGCGGCAGTTCAGCGCGGCGCGCGATGCCGTGGCGCGAGAGGTGGAGTGTTTGGGGCAACGCGTGCCCTTCGGCAATGACCTGATCTTTGATGCCACCAATCTGCCTGGGTTTGCGGTTCACGCCGAGATCTGTGAGGACGTGTGGACGCCGATTCCGCCCAGCACGCTGGCGGCTCTGGGCGGCGCGACGGTGTTGGTGAACCTTTCTGCGAGCAACATCACCGTGGGCAAGGCCGATTACCGCCGCGCCCTGTGTGCGGGGCAGTCAGGGAAATGCGTCGCCGCCTATCTCTATTCGGCGGCAGGGCCAGGCGAATCCACAACGGACTTGGCGTGGGATGGACACGCGCTGATCTATGACAACGGGGTGTTGCTGGTCGAGTCTGAGCGCTTTCCGGATGGCGAGCAACTCATCGCCGCTGATGTTGACCTGGAACGGCTTGTACAAGACCGGATGCGGCTGACGGCGTTCAACGACACGGTGGGCGACTACAAGGAGCAACTTCGCCAACTGCGCCGCGTGCCCTTTACCTTTGAAATCCCCGAAGGCGAGATGCCGCTGATCCACGCGGTCGACCGCTTTCCATTTGTGCCCAGTGAACCGGCGCTGTTGGACGAACGCTGCTACGAAACCTATAACATCCAGGTGCATGGGTTGATGAAGCGGCTGAAGGCGACGGGGATCGAACGCGTGGTGATCGGCGTTTCGGGCGGGCTGGATTCGACCCAGGCCTTGATCGTGGCGGCACGCACGATGGATCGGCTAGGCCTGCCGCGCAGCAATGTGCTGGCTTATACGATGCCGGGCTTTGCAACCAGCACGGTGACCAAGGGCAACGCCCACCGGCTGATGGAGGCGTTGGGCGTGAGCGCGCACGAAATTGACATCCGCCCATCGGCGCTGCAAATGCTCAAGGACATCGGCCATCCCTATGCGGAGGGGACGCCGCAGTATGATGTGACCTTTGAGAATGTACAGGCCGGGGAACGCACGTCGCATCTGTTCCGGCTGGCGAATTTTCATAATGCGCTGGTGTTGGGTACAGGCGACCTCAGCGAGTTGGCGTTGGGCTGGGCGACCTACGGCGTAGGCGACCAGATGTCCCACTATAACGTGAACGGGTCTGTGCCCAAGACGCTGATCCAGCATTTGATCCGCTGGGTGGCTGACACCAACCAGTTTGGCGATGAGGCTTCGGCGACACTGAGGTCGATCCTCGATACTGAGATCTCGCCAGAACTGATTCCACATACGGATGGGGCGAACGACCGTCCCGCGCAAAGCACCGAGGCCAAGATCGGCCCCTATGAGCTACAGGACTTCAATCTCTACTACATCACGCGCTACGGCTTCCGGCCTAGCAAGGTGGCGTTCCTGAGTTATAGTGCCTGGCGTGATGTCTCGGTTGGGACATGGCCGCCGCTGCTGCCCGAAAGCAAACGCAATGCCTATGATCTGGCGACCATCAAGCATTGGCTTGAGGTCTTCTTATTCCGTTTCTTCCAGATCAGCCAGTTCAAGCGGTCGGCTGTGCCGAACGGGCCGAAGGTGGGTTCGGGCGGTTCGCTCTCGCCGCGCGGTGACTGGCGCGCGCCGAGCGATTCGGAGGCGACAGTCTGGCTGGAGGAACTGCGCGCCAATGTGCCGGACGAGGTAAGCGTATGAGCAACCTGATCGTTGTACATGCCGATTTCGATGCGACCTGGCCGTTCGTGGCCGATCACTGGCACAGCCGCTGGCAGGCAGAGGGGCCGACGCGTTTTGTGCGTCTGCCGCGCGGGGATACGCGCCCGCTGGGGGAGGTCGTCGGCGATGCCCGCGGGGTCACGCGTGCGGCGGTGCTGGGTGTGCGCGTGACGGCCGGCTGCGTGGAATCACTACCCGATCTGTGCGAGGCAGTGTTCATGGATGTCTATCAGCCTGCCCTGACTCCAGAAGTGGAGGCGCGGCTGGCCGCACGCGGGATCGAGGTCTATCGCCACCACAGCGAGGGGTTCTGGGGAGAGTCGGTGGCAGAATTTGGGCTGGCGCTGACCCTGTGTGCCTTGCGGGGCATTCCCCAGCAGTACCGGGCGATGCTGGAGAGCCATGAGGTGTGGGATCGCTACCGTCCAGCGCGCAATCAGGGGCCGGGCCAGCGAGGGGCGCAGTTCAGCGATGATGTGCGCTTTACGCATGGCACCCTGGCTGGCAAGCGTGTGCGGATCGTGGGCGCGGGCAATATCGGGAGCCGGTATGCGAGCTTTGCCCACGGCATGGGTGCGGACGTGGCGGCATGGGACCCCTATGCGCCGGAGCCGAGCTTTCACCGGGCCGGGGCGCGACGGGTGTGGCGGCTGGAAGACCTGGTAGAAGATGCGGAGATCTTTGCGCCGATGCTGCCGCTGACGGACCAGACGCGCGGGCTGGTGACAGCGCAGCATATCCGGGCGCTGCCCAAGGGCTGCCTGGTCGTGCTGGTGACGCGCGCCGGCATCTGTGACATGGCTGAGATTCGGCGGCGGGTGTTGGCCGACGAACTGGCGCTTGCCGCCGATGTATTTGACGTGGAGCCGCTCCCGCTGGACGATCCCCTGTTGGGACGCGACAATGTGGCACACACGCCGCACCTGGCGGGACGCACCCGCGACGCCAATGTGGCGTGGGTGGAGATGTTGTTGGCGCAGTTTCGCAGCCAGCGCGCCGCGAGGAGGTGAGTGGTCGAGTGGAAATCGCGCAAGTCCTTGCCGATATCTACGGGTTCGACGGCGAACCGAAGGTCGAGACCTTGCGCGGGCCGGGAATCAACAACCAGGTGATGGAGGTACGCAGCGGCGGCGCGGCGTATGTGCTGAAGCAGTATCAGACCCACAGCCGGGAAGAGACGATCCTGTACGAGCATCGACTGCTCGCCTGGTTGAATACCCAGCCGCTGCCGTTTCGTGTGCCCGTCCCGCACCCAGCGCGTACAGGCGCAACGCTGTGGTGGCATGAGGGCCGGGCACATGCGCTGTTTGCGCGGTTGGAGGGGGAGGCTGTCTGGCCGCCGAGCTTAAGCCAACTGGAGCAGATTGGTGCGGCCTTGGCCCGGCTGCACGGCGCGCTGGCCGATTATCCCATGCAGCCGCGGCCTGGGCTGTACGGTCATGGCGCGCTCGACCGGATACACCCCGTGCTGCCCAACCCCGCCGCGGTGGATGCTGCGATGCTGGGGTTGGGCGATTCCGGCCCACTGGTGGATGATCTAGGTTGGTGGCGGGATGAGGTGGGCCGGGTGGCGCGCTTTGTGGAGGCACACTACGCCGCGCTGCCTCACCAGGTGATCCACGGCGACTTTGTGCCTTCGAATATGCTCTTTGTGGGGGATCAACTGACGGCGGTGCTGGACTTTGACCTGGCTTTGCCGGATGCGCGTGTAATGGATATCGCTTCGGGGTTGGGATCTGCCATGCGTATGGAAGATCAGCCGCAGCCGTGGGATCAGGCGGAGGCGTTTTGTCGCGGGTATGGCTCGGTGCAGCGTCTGACTCCAGCAGAGGTCGCTGCCCTGCCGGACTTGATGGCGCTGCGCGATGTGGTAGCCACGATCTGGTGGCTGGGGCGCGGCCTGGCCGCGGGCGATGTCACGGGTGAGGTGGGCCGGATCGGGAAGACGCGGCTGCGGCAGGCCTGGCGCGTGGATCATGGTGCGGCCCTGGTGGATCGCTGCGCCTGCTGGCTGGCGTGAGCGGCGGCGAGCTGCGGCGGCCAAACGAAGCAGGTACAATACGGGTAGAAATGGTGGCGAGATGCAACGAGTCCTAGGTAGAAGCGGGTTGGCTGTTAGTGCCTTGGGGCTGGGATGCTGGGCGATTGGCGGCCCTTTCTGGCGCGGTGACCGGCCCGTCGGCTGGGGTGAGGTGGATGACCGTCAATCGCTGATGGCTTTGCAGCGGGCGTTGGAGTTGGGCATCAACTTCTTTGACACGACCGATGTATACGGCTGCGGGCACAGCGAGCGGAATTTGGGAGAAGCTCTGGCCGGTCACCGCGATGAGGTCGTCATCGCGACGAAATTTGGCAACGTATTTGACGAGCAGACGCGGCGCATTACAGGCGCTAGCGGCGACCCTGATCATATTCGCCGCGCCTGTGAGGCCAGCCTGCGCCGGTTGCGTGTGGAGACGATTGATCTCTACCAGTTTCACATTGGCAATTATGACCTGGCGCGGGTGGACGAGGTATTGGAGACATTGGAGTTGTTGGTGGAGGAAGGCAAAATCCGGTGGTACGGCTGGAGCACCGATGACCCGGTGCGGGCCGCGGCCTTTGCACGCGGTGAGCACTGTGCGGCGATCCAGCAACGCTTCAATCTGTTCGAGGGAAACGCCGACACGTTGGCCGTGTGTGAGCGGGAAGGGCTGGCGAGCGTGGTGCGCGGCCCACTGGCGCAGGGCATCCTGACAGGAAAGTTTCGCCCAGACTCGGCGCTGCCTGCAGACGATGTACGGCATGGCTGGAATTTTCGTGAAGGCGAGGCGGCGCGGCGGTTGGAGGCACTCAACCAGGTGCGTGAGGTGTTGACGGCAGGCAAGCGCACACCGGCGCAGGGCGCGTTGAGCTGGTTGTGGGCGCGCAGCCCGGTGATGATCCCAATTCCGGGGTTCAAGACGGTGCAGCAGGTGGAGGAGAATGTGGGCGCGCTGGCGCATGGCCCCTTGACCGAGGACCAGATGGCCGAGATCGAGGACTTGATGGCGCGATCCTAGGTGGCAGACCAAACGATGGGGCATGAGGACGTTTTTCTGCTCAATGTGACTGGGCGCGACCGGCCAGGGTTGAGCGCGCGGTTGATGAGCGCGCTGGCCGACTTTGATGTGCGTGTGTTGGATATCGGGCAGGCGGTCATCCATGACTACCTGGCACTGGGGGTGCTGGTGGCTGCGCCGGAACCGGCGGTTTGGGCCGAAGCGATGAAAAATCTGCTGTTTGCGGCGCATGAACTGGATGTCCAGGTACGCGCCACGCCTGTGCCGCTGGATCAATATGAGCGCTGGGTGGATGAGCAGGGCAAGGAACGGCGCATCATTACGGTCATGGGACGGCGGCTGCACGCCGGGCAGATTGCGGCGGTGACCGCGGTCTGCGCCGAGAATGGGCTGAACATCGATGTGATCACGCGCCTATCGGGTCGCACCTCGCTGACGCGCCCTGATGTGCTGCCGAGGGCGTGCGTGCAGTTTTCGGTCAGCGGCTTCCTGGCCGACGAGCAGGGAATGCGCCGACAGTTGATGGAACTTGCCCAGGGGATGGAGATCGACATCTCGTTTCATCTGGACGACATTTACCGGCGCAACCGGCGCTTGGTGGTGTTCGACATGGATTCGACGCTGATCCAGGTGGAGGTGATCGACGAACTGGCGCGCATCGCGGGGGTGGGTGACGAGGTGGCTGCGATTACGGCGGCGGCGATGCGGGGTGAGCTAGACTTTAAGCAGAGTTTGACGCGCCGCGTGGCACTGCTCGCTGGGCTGGAGGAATCGGTGCTGGCTGAGGTGGCGCAAAGGTTGCCCCTGATGGAAGGGGCCGAACGCGTGGTGCGGACGCTCAAGCGGTTGGGCTACAAACTCGGCATCCTGTCGGGCGGGTTTGACTTTTTTGGCCGCGTGCTGCAGGAACGGCTGGGCTTTGACTATATGTTCGCCAACCGTCTGGAGATCGTGGATGGCCGCTTGACGGGGCGGCTGTTGGGTGAGATTGTGGATGGCGAGCGCAAGGCTGAACTGCTGCGCCAGATCGCCAGGCTGGAGAATCTGTCGTTGGAGCAGACGATTGCTGTGGGGGATGGCGCAAACGACATTCCGATGCTGACGATTGCGGGGATGGGGGTGGCGTTTCATGCCAAGCCCATTGTGCGCGAGAAGGCTGGCCGGGCGATTTCGAACTTGGGGCTGGATGGGCTGTTGTTCTTGATAGGCGTGCGTGAACGGGAGACCGATCACCTCATTGGCAGGCCCGATAAGCCCTTGCACGGCTAGGGGCAAAGGAGTGCAGCGCGGTGAACCCGGTGGCACAATACTGGGTGGACAATCTGCATAACGTTTATTTTCTATACGGCTTGACCTTTTTTTCGCTGGGGGTGGCGCTTGCCCTGGCAAGCCGTCAAGTCTCGGGCTTTCGCTTTGTCCAGGCCATCCGTCCGATGAGTGCCTTTGGGCTGCTGCACGCCGCGCACGAGTGGATCGAGATGTTTCAACAGATTCGGCTGCGAACCGGGGGAGGGTTGCCGCCTGCCGCGGAGGAGTGGGTGCGCCTGGCGGTGCTGGCCGCGTCATTCGCCATGCTCCTGCACTTCGCCATGCTGTTGCTTGTCCAGTCGAAACTGCGCCGGTGGCTTATCCTCACGGTGGTGGCGGGCGGGCTGCTGGCATGGATCGGTTTGTGCGCCGCGGTCGGGATGCGTTATGGGTTTGCAGCCCCTGATGCGATTGCGAGTGCGGATGTGTTGGCGCGGTAAGTGTAGGGCATCCCGGCGGCGATATTGGGCTGCTGGGCTCTGATGGTACAGCAGCGAACATACCGACAGGTGGATATGCCGCAGTTTGGCCGCGATCTGGTCTGGTCGGCGACGGCGCTCTTCTTCTATGGGGCAGTCGGGCAGGCCTTCGTGCAGCCCTCTCCTATCCCGCCGAGCGGGGTGATTAACAGTGAGCTCTTTTTGGCATGGTTTGGTATTCCGGTGCAACTGTTTCGAGGGACTATGGCTGCGGTGCTGGCCTTTTTTATGGTGCGGGCGCTGCAGGCGTTTGGCGTGGAGAATCAGCGTCGTCTAGACGAAGCGGTGCAGACACAACTGGCGGCCCAGGAACGTGCCCTGGCAGTGGAGAGGCGCAGCCTGCAGGAGACAGAACGGTTGAATCAGGAGCTACATGCGCGGGCGCGCGAACTGGCGCTGCTGCTCGATCTCTCAAATCTGCTGGCTGCGCCGGTGGAGCTATCGAGTCGTTTGGACCAGGCGTTGCGGCAGGTGGTGCAGAACCTGGCGTTTGCCGACGCCGGGTTGGTGCTGCTGGGGACGGCGATGGATTCGACGCCGATGGTGGGCGCGGCGACCGGTTTCCCTTTGCAGGGGGCGGCGCTTCCCGGCGAACGCTATGGACCAAACTGGGAACTGGGGCTGGGGGCGCTTCGCAAAGGCCGGGCGCTCTGCCGCCATGCGGACGGTGCGGTACTGGAATTTGAGCTAGACGCGGTGCTGGTTGGCCGCGAGTGTTGGCAACATGCCAGCCCAACGGTGGCGATTGCGCTCCCGCTCATCGCCCGGCAGGATCTGGTTGGGGTGGTTGTGCTGGCGCGGGTGGAGGGTGAGACCCAGCCGTTGTCATTGGCTGACCTGCGATTGCTGGCTGGGATCGCCCAACAAATGGGGTTGTCTATCGAGAACGCGCGGCTCTATCGAGAGGCGCAGACGCGTGAACGCATGTTGGCTGAACTGCTCTACCAGGTGGTCGATGCACAGGAATCGGAGCGGCAGCGGATCGCGCGGGATTTACATGACGCGACTGGGCAATCGTTAAGTGCGATTGGGCTGGGGCTGCGTGGGCTGGAAAATGCGCTGGCAGAGCAGGGGCTGCCCCACTCTGTGCAATTGGATGCGATTCAAACGTTTGCCAACGACGCCATGATGGAATTACGTCGCATAATCGAGGACTTACGCCCGCCGCAACTGGACGAGTTGGGGCTGGTTCCGGCACTGCGCTGGTATATTCGCGCCTTTCAGGATCGCCATCCTGAGATCGCGGTGCGTTTTGAGGTGCAGGGCGAGATGTCCCGGCTATTGCCCGAATATGAAACGCTACTCTTCCGCATTGTCCAGGAGGCTTTGACGAATATTGCCAAGCACGCCGACGCACGCAATGTTGAGATCGGTCTGGATATTGCGCCTGAAGAGTTGGTGATCTATATATCAGATGACGGTGTGGGGTTTGATGCGGGGGCGGTGATGGATGGCCGCGGCGGCGGCTGGGGGTTGCTCGGCATTCGGGAGCGTACCCAGTTGTTGGGTGGCGAGTCACAGATTCGCTCGGAACCGGGACGGGGCACGCATGTCACGGTGCGGATGCCTGTGCGTCCCAGCATGGCCCAGCCGATCCTGACCAGCACGCGAGGGATAAAGGAGGCAAACGGTGGCAAGCGAACAAATCCGCCTGCTGCTGGTGGATGACCATCAGATTGTGCGTGCCGGGCTGCGGATGCTCTTTGCCGCAGAACCGGATATGGAGATCGTCGCGGAGGCTGGGAGCGGCGCGGAGGCGTTGGAGGCGGTGCGGACGCTCCACCCGGACGTGGTGATCATGGACGTGGCGATGCCGGGCATGAGCGGGATCGAGGCAACGCGCAAGATCAAGGAACTCGACCCAAACGTCGCGGTGTTGGCGCTGACCATGCATGAAGACGAGCAGTATTTCTTTGAAATGCTCGACGCAGGCGCTTCGGGCTATATCCCCAAGCGGGCTGCACCAGACGACCTAGTGGCCGCGATTCGCGTGGTCCATCAGGGCAATGTCTTTCTGCACGCGACATTAGCACGTTTTCTGATGCATGATGTTTTGCAGCGCGACGGCCATGCGACGCGCCAGGAGGATGTGCTTTCCGCACGCGAGCGCGAGGTGTTGACTTTGACCGCAGAAGGCTTGACCAGCCGTGATATTGCACAACGGCTGGTCATTAGTCCCAAGACGGTGGACCGGCATCGGGAAAATATTATGGCGAAGCTGAATCTGCACAGCCGGGCTGAGCTTGTGCGCTACGCCATTGAGCGCGGGCTGCTCAACGGGTAAGCCGGTCAGTCGGCAGCCGCGGTCGTGTTGACATGGCTGGTGGCAAACACGGAGCAGCAGCGGCAGTTGCTTGTCAACCGGCCATCGCAGCGCAGCCGTGCCAGCCAACAGACAACCTCCGGATGGAGATAGGCCGGGCACTGATTACGACGCTCTTCGGGGCAGGCACGGTAGACCCAGCAAGGTTCGCTGATAATCTGGGCGTAGTCCGCACTTGCCTCGACGGGTGCATCATCCGGAATCGCTGTAACCGCTGGAGTGGTCTTGCTCCATCGTGTGTCGAGGCGGTGAAGCCACCAGACAACGGCTGCACTCAGGAGCAAGGGGACACCGAAGCGAACCACAAAGATGCCGACGAGGGCAAGGATTTCCAGGACCTGTGGGCTAGGCATCGGTACGACCTCCAAGCCGGGTCAGGTGTTGTGCGCCAGCAGTGTGATCGGCGGTCACTAATGCTCGTCAGGGCGCACAAGAAAACGCATGGCAAGATACCAGACAAGGGCGGCCCCTGCGATGATGCCGATGGTCGAAAGCCATTCGAGGATGTGCGGCGTGTAGCTCCAACTCTCCGTCCAGGGCGGGGTTTGGCCCTGCAGCGTGGCGTTGAAGCGATTCATGCCAACGCCGATAATGACCAAGAGTGGCGCGACCCACAAGGTGAGGTTGTGGCGGCGCAACTTCGGAATGGCAAGCAGAATGAGCGGAATCATTGCGCCCACGGTGATTTCGACCCACCAGGCGCGTGTAACGGCGTCATTTACCAACAGCAGCGGCAATTTGCCTTCCCACCAGAGCAGACCGCCTTTGATCAGGAGGTAGATCAGCGACACGCCAGCTATCCCAACGCCAAGCCCCGAAGCAACACCCAGGTCTTCATTCTTGTTTTGGATGCGGACAGAAATCCGGTAGGCGAGTATGGCGACGCTTAGGCCTGCCATCACGGAGGTGGTGAAGAACAGCACGGGCATGAACGGGGTGTACAGCAGCGGATGGAGCCGGTGCGGCATGTTGACGTACAGCGTGCCCAGGGTGGACTGGTGCAGCGTGGAGAGCGTGATGCCCAGGATGCAGACAACCGGCATGATCGCTTGCGAGATGCGGCGCAGCCGTTCCCAGCCTAGCCAACGCAAGAGGTCCGGGCTGACTTCAAGCACTAGCACTGTGGTATAAAGCAACACGCACCAGCAGATTTCGAACAGGGGCGAGTGCAGGTTCCAGTACAAGATGAAGTGATAGAAGCGGTCGGGACGCCCCAGGTCAAGCACAAGGATCAGAAGGACGGCTGTGTAGCCCAAGAAGCCTGCGAATAGGGCCGGGCGTACAGCCGCCTCCAGCCGGTGCAGGTGCAGGACATGACCGACTGCAGCCATGGTGAAGCCTGCACCGGAGAGGGCGATGAGCGTAAAGTCAAAGCCGATCCAGATGCCCCAAGGGATTTGATCGGTGAGCGATGTGGTCATCCCCAGCCCGGCCAGCAGACGGGCGACCCCGGCGAAGATCCCCATGACGGTCAGGAAGCCGAGGATGCCCAACGTAGCCCAGGATAGAGGCGGGATCGGGAACTGCCAAGTCGTCGGACGGCGGTAGGTAACTTGGGTAGCCATGCGTACCTCTCAATCAGACTGGTGCGAGTGCGCGTCGCCTGGATCTGCGGGCTGAGCCGCGGCGTTTTCGGCGGCCAATTCGCGATGGCGACGGGTGATGAAATAGAGCGAGGTGGCAAGCGTAGCCATCCCCAAGGCGATGATCGGCGTGCTTTCCATGATCCGCTCGGCATCTTGCGGGATGGGTTTGCTGCCCAGCACCGGGAAGCCAAGCTGTGCGAAGGGTACCGCCGAGAGATAGAGCATAGATGTGCCGCCCGCTTCGGTTTCGCCGTAGACGTGGTCGACATAGCGGCCCGGATTGGTCTTGATCTGGGCGTGGGCCTGAGCCAGCAGGGCTGAGCGTTTGCCGAAGCGCAGCGCACCGTTGGGGCATGAAGCTACGCAGGCGGGCAGTTCGCCTTCTGCCAGGCGGTCGGCGCATAGGTTACACTTGTGGATCAGGCCGAGGGCATTGTTCCAGTCATAGGTGGGCACGCCGAAAGGGCATGCATACTGGCAGTAGCGACAGCCGATACATTTGTCCGCTTCGTAGACAACAGGGCCATTAGGCTGTTTGCGCAGCGCACCCACGGTACAGGCGGATACACAGGCCGGATGGAGGCAGTGCATACACTGGCGTTTGACTGCTTGCTCCGCCAGCGCGCCGTCGGCGTTGATGATCGGGTAGCGTTCCAGCGCAGAGTAGGCATCGCTAGAGAGACGGTCGGCACTCGTGTCTGGGTTGGGCCGGTTGTTCTTCTGCTTACAGGCCAGCACGCAGGAATCACAGCCGGTGCAGCGGGTGAGATCGATCAACACGCCATAGGCGTCATCTGTATTGACGGTGCTGCTGGCGTGGGCCGGGGTGAGCTGGCTGCTGACGGCGACCAGACTCAGCGCACCGGCTCCCAGGCCTTTCAAAAATGTGCGTCGGGAGGTATCGGGTGCAGTCATGATTACTTCTTCCCAAAACCGTAGGTGGCGGCGATCAACATAAAGACGATGCCCAGGATGCCGCCGATGCCCAAGCCAAAGCCAAGATTCGCTGCCGACAGCGTGGCCGTAGCGAGCGGCGTTGGCTCTGATGATGCGGCGTCGGTGGTCGTCAAGGGTAGGCTCGCGGCGACCGTGGTTGGCTCTGTTGTGGTCTGTGTCACCGCCTCGCGGTGGCAGTCAAGGCACTTCGCAGACGAGACCGTGGTGAAATCGTGAGTGGGCGCCATGGCTAACCCAATCGCTGCATCACCGCTGGCGACGGCTCCCGTGTGCGGGGCGTCGGATAGATGGCATGAGGTACACGTCACATCGCCTTCCCAGTGGGCCGTATGGAAGGGATCCTCGACAGATTCGCGATGGCAACTCTCGCAAAGCGTCTCGTCGGTGAGCCGCAATTCCTGGGAGTGGGGCTTGTGACAGCTAATGCACTGGACGCCCTCGGCGGCGTGATGGCTCTCGCTCCATTGGTCGAAGGTTTTGGCATGGCAGCCTTCGCAGGAGGAAGAGTCCACTTTGAGAGACATTGGCCCTTCTGCCGGGTGGCCTTTAACATACTCGCCGTGGCAGGCTACGCACGATGCGCCGCCGCCTTCTCCGTCACCGTGGGGCGATGCTTCCCACGCCGCGCTTTCGTCGGCATGGCAGGAGACGCATACATCATCACCCTCTGCAGGGACCGCCTCGGAAGTGACTGCGTCCGACGGGGCAGGGGCGGCAGATTGGGCGTACAGGGTCGATGAACTCCAGCCAGTGAGGCAGACGGCGATGAGCAGCGCCGCGATGCGACCGGCCCAGGGTGCAAGGCGCACATGGTTCGCAACCATAAGAATATCTCCAGAATGGGACAAGGCTAGGGGTGAGCCTAGCCTGCGGGATTGATGCGGTGTAACACCCGGCAGCAGGCCCAGGTGAGGGCCGCCGGGATGCCAAAGCGAACAACGCCGACAGCAATCAGCATGCCCGCGACGAGTCCAACTTCAGTAAGTGACATGGTATCCTCCTCTATAAGTACCTCTAAAGAACGCAATGGTTCTAGTTAGTGCTAAGTTGACAATATCATGGATGGTGAGCCGCGACACCGGGCTGAAGACCCATCTTTGTTCCCATTTTGAACGGAGCGCCATGAGGATTTACCCTAGGGTGTAGCTGCAAGCGTGAGGAAAATTACCCAATGCAATGGGGATTGTTCCCATTGGATTCCCCATACACACCAAGCAACCAACAGGGAAGGATTGGATGATGGATAGTGAGGATCGAAAGCGCCGCTATGCGATTGTCGGCACAGGGGGGCGTGCGAAGATGTATGTTGACGCCATTGCCGGAACGTATGCGGAACACAATGAACTGGTGGCGTTGTGTGACCTCAGCCCCACGCGCATGGCCTGGTACAACACCCAACTGCGCGAGGAATACGGGCGTGAGCCGCTGCCTACGTATCGCCCTGACCAGTTTGACCAGATGGTGGAACAGACCCGCCCAGATGTAGTGATTGTGACTTCGATGGACGTCACCCACCACCACTACATCATCCGCGCCATGGAACTGGGGTGCGATGCCATCACCGAAAAGCCGATGACCATCGACGACGAGAAGGCGCGCGCGATTTTTGATGCCATTGAGCGGACGGGCCGATCATTGCGCGTGACCTTCAATTATCGCTATGCACCGTTAAGCACTAAGGTGCGTGAGTTATTGATGCAGGGGGTGGTGGGCAGGCCGCTGCACGTCAATTTCCAGTGGGTGCTGGACACGTACCACGGGGCCGACTATTTCCGCCGCTGGCATCGCGAGAAGGACAAGTCAGGCGGGCTGTTGGTGCACAAGGCAACGCACCATTTCGACTTGATCAACTGGTGGATCCAATCCTATCCAGCAGAGGTCTTTGCGATGGGGGATCTGTTCTTTTATGGGGAGGAGAACGCGGCGCGGCGTGGTGAAAGCTACAGCTACGCGCGCTATACAGGCCATGCCGAGGCAGCGAACGATCCGTTTGCGCTCTTTTTGGACAAGCATCCAGTGCTGCGCGCCCTCTATCTGGAGGCTGAGGCAGACAGCGGGTATGTGCGCGACCGCAACGTGTTTGGGCAGAATGTGACGGTCGAGGATACGATGAGCCTGACAGCGCGCTATCGCAACGGCACGCTGCTCACCTATTCGCTGATCGCCTACAGCCCGTGGGAAGGCTACCGGGTCGCCATCACGGGGGACAAGGGGCGGCTGGAGATTGAACTGGTAGAGCAGGTTGGCAAGCAGTTTGTAGCTGGGGAAGAGGAAACGCTGCGCCGTGATGAAGAGGCGGAAGCTGCGTTCGGCGGTAAGTATATCCGCGTCTTCCCCATGTTTGGCAAACCCTACTCGGTCGAGATCCCTGAAGCGAAGGGGGGGCATGGTGGCGGCGATGCGGTGATGTTGGAGCAGATCCTTTCCCCCAATCCACCCGCAGACCCGTATGCGCGCGCTGCCTCACACATTGACGGCGCAGCGTCGATCATGATGGGGATCGCGGCCAACCACGCTATGGCGACGAACAAGTTGATACGCGTGGACGACCTGCTGCCCCTGCCGGATGGCCCGGCAGCACTACGATAGGACGCACATCTATGCAACCCAGGGGACGGCTGCTGGCGATCTGTCTGGACAGTGGCGATACGTTGGTCGATGAGGCGACGGAGGTGAAAAACAGCGCGGGCGAGACTCAGGTGGCCGAGTTGATCCCCGGTGCGGCGGAACTTGTGTGCGCGCTGCAGGCTGAAGGCTACCCGCTGGCGTTGGTGGCGGATGGCCCAGTGGGCACCTTCCGCAACGTGTTGGGTCATTTCGGTCTGTTTGAACGGTTTGCCGTCCGTGCCATCTCCGGCGCGCTGGGCGTGGAAAAGCCAGACCCTGCCATCTTTTGCTATGCGCTGGATGCGCTGGGCATCGCGCCACAGGACTATGGGCGGACGATCATGGTGGGGAACAACCTGGAACGTGATGTGGCAGGCGCGAACGCGTTGGGCATGGTCAGCGTGTGGATCGACTGGTCGCCACGCCGCCGCAAAGTGCCTATCTCCAGCTTGGAGCGGCCTGATTATCGGATCAAAACGCCGCTGGAACTTCTGTCAGTTATCCCAATGATTGAACAAGGAATAGAACAGGCGCGCATATGAGTCGAATTGAGATCGTCTGTCACAAAGGCGCAAACAAGGTTGCTCCGGAAAATACCTATGCGGCAGCGCGGCAGTGTATCGCGTGGGGCGTTGACTATGTGGAGGTCGATGTCAATCTCAGCCGTGATGGGGTGCATTACCTCTTGCACGGGCCTTCGGTGGAACAGACGACGAATGGCCGCGGCAATTTCTGCGACTTGACTTCGGGCGAGATCGACGCGCTGGACGCCGGAAGCTGGTTTCATCCCGACTTTGCCCAGGAGCGCGTGCCGCGGCTGGAGCCGTTCTTGCGCTGGATCAAGGGGCAGGCGAAGGTGTTTCTAGATGTGAAGGCGGCCAATCTGCCGGAGTTGATCGCCCTCATCCATACGTTGGAGATGCAGGACGCCTGTTTCTTCTGGTTTGGCAATGATGCGGACGCACGCGAGTTCCGGCGTCTGGACAGCAGGTTGGCGTTGAAGATCAACGTGGAGAGTGTGGCCGACGTCATTCGCGCCGATGAGGAATACCAGGCGAACCTGGTCGAAGTGCGGCTGAAGGATATGTCGGCGGCACTGGTGGACGAATGCCGGAGGCGCGGCCTGCGGATCATGGTCTATCATCCGGAGAACGACCCCGCGGCCTTTCGCCAAGTGCTGCGCTGGGGGGCCGACCTGATCAACCTGGATCATGGGGATGTGTTCTTGCAGGTGATGGCGGAGTATGCCGCCGAGACAGCGCAGGCGGAGGCCCCGTCGCTGCCGCCCGTGGCAAAGCGGGTGATCCTCTTTATGCTGGACGGCTGCCGCCCGGATGCGCTGGAGGCAGCCGACGCGCCGGTGATGGACCGGCTGCGCCGCCAGGGATCATGGACAGGTCAGGCGCGCACGGTCATGCCCTCGATCACGCTGCCTTGCCATACGTCGCTTTTCTACTCGGCCCATCCCGAACAGCACGGCATCATGACCAACGATTGGACGCCGCTGGACCCGCCGCTGCCGAGTTTGATCGAGGTGATCAACGACAGCGGATATGACACAGCGGCTTTTTATTCCTGGGAACAACTGCGCGATATGGCTCCGCCCGGCACGCTCGATCTCAGCGTCTACCGGCGTTTTTCACCCAGCAATGCTGAGGAGCTCGGAGGCGTGGCCGCACGCGAGATCGCGCGCCAGCGGCCTACATTTGCCTTTGTCTATCTGGAAGCTACCGACGCCGCAGGCCATCGCTACGGCTGGATGTCGTCCGCCTATCTGCAAGCGGTTGCCCAGTCCGATGCAATCATCGGGAGGGTGATCGCGTCGCTGGACGCCGCAGGCGAACTGGAGGATACTATCTGTATCGTCATGGCCGATCACGGCGGGCATGACCACGGTCATGGCACAGCGCAAGCCGAGGACATGACCATTCCCTGGATTGTGTGGGGAACCGGGGTGCGCGCGAACCATATCATTCAACAGCCTGTGCACATCACGGACGTTGCGCCCACGATCTTACACTTGCTGGGGATTCCCATTCCACCTGAGTGGCAGGGACAGGTTGTTGGCGAGATCGTCGCCGAACAGCCAGCCATTGAGCCATAGGACACCACAAGCATAGAACTACAACCATAGCAAAGGATTGCGACTGTGAAGACTCGAACCGGCGGTTTCCCCATCGGTTTTCGGCGCGGGGGTGGGGAGTGGCAACAAGACCTCAATGCCCTGGTGAACTGGGCGAAGGAGAATGAACTGGAGGTGATCGATCTGCGCACCGATGGCGATGTCACCGGGCGGGCGGTCGTGGATGCGGGGCTGCGCATTGGCAGCGTGGACATGCCCGACAACAAGGGCATGATTGCAGCGGACCGCGGGCGGCGCGCCGAAGCCCTGGCGCGCAACGCCGAGTATATCCGCGCCTGCGCCGCATTGGGGCCGGTCAATCACTTCCTGGTGATGCTGCCCGAAGACCCGGCACTGCCGCGGGCGGAGAATTTTGGCTATATGGTCGAGAGCTTTGGCGAACTGGCACCGACGCTGGAGGAAGCCAATGCCAAACTGGTAATCGAGGGCTGGCCAGGTCCCGGGGCGCTCTGCTGCACGCCGGAAGGCTATCGCGCTTTCTTCGAGCAGGTGGCTTCGCCTGCGATGGGGATCAACTATGACCCGTCGCACCTGATCCGCATGCGGATTGACCCCCTGCGTTTTCTGCGTGAGTTTGGTGAGCGGGTCTATCATGTGCATGGCAAGGATACGATGATCCTGGAGGAAAACCTGTACGAGTATGGCACTGAGCAACCGGCGACGTTCGCCAAGCCGCAGCCGTTCTCGGGCATGACGTGGCGCTACACGATCCCAGGTCATGGCATAGCACGCTGGGTTGAGATCTTGCGGCTGCTGGTTGAGTTTGGCTATGCGGGCGCGGTGTCAATCGAACTGGAGGATTCCAATTTCCATCGTGATCCTGATGCGGAGAAGCTAGGGATCTTGCAGGGCGCGCGCTTTTTGACGGGCTGCTGACGCATGCCTGTTTGTGTTAGAGGATATCCCCTGTGAGGGATGGGTTTCCATCCCGCAATTTCTCGACAGCAAAGGAGATGGACGAATGAGTGAGCATGTTAATGCAGTCCGTGAGGCGGTCATCGCCGGAAATGCGCCGGAGACAGAAGCTGCGGTCCAGGCCGGATTAGCGGCGGGCCTGTCTGCCAAGAGCCTGCTGGATGACGGGTTGGTCGAAGCCATGCGCGAGGTGGGGGCTCTCTTTGAAGAGGGTGAGTATTTTGTGCCAGAACTGCTGGTGTCGGCACGTGCCATGAAGGCTGGGCTGGCGCTTCTGCGACCGCATCTGGCCGAAGCGGCGGTGGAGCCAAAAGGCAAGGTGGTGATTGGCACAGTGCGCGGGGACATGCACGACATTGGCAAGAACCTAGTGGGCATGATGCTGGAGGGCGCTGGCTTTGAGATCATCGACCTGGGGGTGAACGTTGCGCCGGAGCGATTTGTGGAGACGGTTCAGAGCGAACAGCCTGATATCGTCGCCCTGTCGGCGCTGCTGACGACGACCATGCCCAATATGGGGGTGGTGATCGACCAGTTGAAGGCCGCCGGGCTGCGCGATCGGGTCAAGGTACTGGTGGGCGGCGCGCCGGTCACCGAGACATTTGCCCAGCGTATCGGCGCGGACGGGTTTGCGCCGGATGCCAGCCAGTGCGCGACGCTGGCCAACGGAATTGTCGGGTGAGGTGAGCGCATGGCCCGCGAGAGCATGACCCCGCGCGAGCGGTGGCAGGCAGTGCTGGCGCGGCACACACCGGACCGGGTTCCCCTGGACTATTGGGGCACGCCGGAGGCAACCGACATAGTGATGCGCCACCTTGGGGTGGGCAACCGCTGGGAGATGTATGAGCGGCTGCACATTGACAAGGTGGTGAGTGTTGCGCCGCGCTATGTGGGGGCAAAACTGCCGCGTTTTGAGGATATGTATGGGAGGCGCTTCCGGTGGGTGAGCTATGGGTCAGGGCGCTATAAAGAGTGTGTCAATGCCCCGCTGGCCCAATATGACACGGTGGCGGACATTGAGGCGAACTACCGCTGGCCCACGGTGGACTGGTTTGACTACCGGGGCATCCCATATCAGGTGCGTGGCAACCGCAAGCAGTACCCGATTCAGGGGGGCGGTTCTGAACCGTTCCTGATCTATGCCGACCTGCGTGGGCGCGAGCAGGCGTATATGGACCTGGTGCTGCAGCCTGAACTGGTACATTACTGCCTGGACAAGCTGTTTGACTTCGCCTACCAGAATACGCTGCGCATCTATGAACAACTGCCGGGCAGAATCGACCTCTCCTATGTCGCCGAGGATTTTGGCGGGCAGGAGAGCCTGTTGTTTTCACCCGCAGTCATCCGTGAGTTCTTTATCCCGCGCATGAAGCGCATGATGGAGCTGGCGCACAGCGCTGGCGTGTACGTCTTTTTCCACAGCGACGGCGCGATCCGCAAGATCATCCCGGACATGATCGCCGCAGGGATTGATGTGCTGAACCCGATCCAGTGGCGGTCACCGGGGATGGAGCGAGCCGCGCTCAAGCGCGATTTTGGCTCACAAGTGGTTCTGCACGGTGGGATGGACAACCAGCACACGCTCCCCTTTGGCACGGTACAGGAGGTGGAGGCTGAAGTGTTGGAAAACCTGGAAACGCTGGGCAAGGGTGGCGGCTATATTCTCGCGCCGTGCCATAACATTCAGGCTGTCAGCCCGCCGGAGAATATTGTGGCGATGTATGAAACTGCCTATGCCAACGGGTGGAACTGAGATGAGGCTGGAGATCAGGGGGTAACGGCATTGGACGTCTTTTACCAGGCTCATCGTGGGGCTGTGGACGAAGCGCCGGAGAACACCATGCCTGCCTTTCGCCATGCATGGCGTTATCCCGGCGCTATCCCGGAAACGGATGTGCGTGTAACCGCGGACGGTGCGCTGGTCTGTGTGCATGATGCCACGCTGGCGCGCACGACGGATGTACCCGCGGCGGTCGCGGATCGCCCGCTAGCGGAATGGATGCTGGACGAGGTACAACGCGTGGATGCGGGCATCCGTTTCAGTCCGGCATTTCGCGGGGCGCGCGTGCCGATGTTTGACGACGTGCTGACCGAGATGGCGCGCCAGCCAGGCCGCCGCCTGTATGTCGAGCCAAAGGCGGTAGACCTGAGCGTGCTGCGCGGCAAGCTGGATGAGTTTGGCGTGACCGGCCAGGTGATCTTTGTCAGCGGCCATGCAGAGATGTTGGCCGAGATACAGCGGGTCTTTCCTGGTGCGCCTGCTATGACCTGGGCGGGCGGGCCGCCAGAAGCGATCCGGGCGCGTGTTGATCAATGGCTGGCCTCCGGTATGCCACCGATCAGCCAGCTACAGCTTCATGTGCAGGTGGCGCAGCCAGGGTCTGAACCGGTCTATGCGCTGGACGACGCGTACTTGGCGCACACGCAGCGCCGTCTGCAGGATGCCGGCGTGGTGCTGCAACTGCGGCCCTTTCGGGTGACGCCTGCCGCGCTGCGCCGTTTTCTAGATATGGGGGTGCGTTGGTACGTTACAGACAGCCCTGCGGCCTTCTGGCATGATCTGGCACTAGCCCTGCAGCCGGAGGAGATGACGGGCCCGCCTGAACCGATCTACCATATCGCGCCGCTGCGCGAGTGGCTGGCCGCGCTGCCGGTTGGGGTGTATCGGGCCGCGTCTCTCGATACGGAGGGATTTATTCACTGCTCGACGCGCCAACAGATGCTGCATGTAGCGAATGCTTTCTTTACCCCTGGCGATGAATTGGTGGTATTGTGTATTGACCTTCGCACAATAGAATCGACGCTGCGTTACGAGCAACCGGCGCTTGCCGGTGACCCGTTGGCCCAGGAGCAATTTCCGCATATCTATGGCGCGCTGCCGTTACATGCCGTGATTGCCGTAGCTGACTTGCTGCCGGATGCGAGCGGTAGATTTGGTTGGCCCGCGGCGCTACCCTAGGTGCATCTGAAGCGCAAAATGACTCTGGGCGGTAATGCCCGCAACTTCTGGACTGGAGAGACAGATGGCAAATCCTGAGAAAACCGAGCGGCTTGTCTATGTCGGCACGTACACGCGCCGCGAAACGCATGTCGGCGGCAAAGGAGAGGGGATCTATCTGTTCCGCTTTGATATGGCGACGGGCGCGATGACGCTGGTGGAGAAAACATTAGGGGTTGCCAACCCATCCTTTCTGACCATCGATCCCAGCCGTCGTTTTCTCTACTGTGTCAACGAAGGGACCGGGGCCGACGGCAAGAACAGCGGCGCTGTCAGCGCGTTTGCGATAGACCGCACAACCGGTTCGCTTGAGTTTCTCAACCAGCAATCTACGCATGGGCTTTCGCCATGCCATCTGGCTGTGGATGCGAGCCAGCGTTGTCTCCTGGTGGCGAACTATGGCAGCGGCAGCGTGTGTGTGCTGCCGATCCTGGAGAACGGTGCGCTCGGCGCGGTGGCGGACCTGGTGCAGCATGAAGGGGCCAGCGTGCATCCACAGCGGCAGCAAGCCCCTCACCCGCATTCGGTGAATTTCGACCCCAGCGGGCGTTTTGTCTATGTGCCGGACTTGGGGTTGGATAAGGTGCTGATCTACGAACTGGACGCTGAACAGTACAAACTGGTGACCTATCATGAGCAGCCGTGGGCGCGCACCAAATCGGGGGCAGGGCCGCGGCATATGGCATTTCACCCGTCTGGGCGGCTGGCCTTTGTCGCCAATGAACTGGATTCGACGGTGACGGTTTTTGAGGTGGATGAGCAAAAAGGGACGCTGCTCGAAAGCCAAACGGTCTCGGCGCTGCCGGAGGATTTCCGCGACAAGAGTTGGTGTGCCGACATCCACGTTCACCCATCGGGCCGCGTCGTCTATGTCTCCAACCGCGGGCATGACAGCATTGCGGTCTTTCGAATTGACGAAGGGCATCAGTCGATTTCGCTGG
>CAZYQJ010000001.1:0-488 GCA_964649925.1 uncultured Litorilinea sp. | reverse complement strand
ATGTGTCTACACGCGGCCAATTCCCGCGCAACTTTGCGCTGGACCCGGCGGCGCAGTTCCTGGTGGCGGCGAACCAGAATTCAGACGACCTGTTTGTGTTTCGCATGGAAGGGAGGTCGGGTAAGCTGACGCCGGTGGGGGATCGGATCGAGGTGGGCACGCCGGTGTGTGTCAAGTTCATGCCGGATTAGCCCAAGGGTATCAGCCACCGCCTGCCATGTGCCAACTCCCCAAGACGAGATAAAAGGATCATGCAGCCACAACCGTATGCGGCACGCTTAGCGCAAGGGGCGTTCAGTCCCTTGCGTGTGCCCGATTATCGCCGCCTCCTGAGCAGCAATACACTTTGGTGGCAGGCGATCTTTATGGAAAGCCTGGTCGTCGGCTGGTTGGTCCTCGACATGACCGATTCGGCGTGGCTGGTGGCGCTGGTCGGTTTCTGCCGTTCGCTGCCGATGCTGCTGCTTGGCTTTTATGCTGGGCTGATT